>JAITDB010000129.1 GCA_031282785.1 Holosporaceae bacterium | reverse complement strand
AATAAAGAGAATAATTATGAATACCGATGAAAAAGAAATACCTGAATACGCGTTAGAGTTGATACCTGTTGATGAAAATGCCAAGAATAATAGGATATTTAGCAAACATTGTTGGAAAGAATTGGGAAAACGTTTTAAGATAGGTGGAAAACCAAGTTTTATACAAGATCCAGAATACCCAAGGTGTCCTTACTGTCAAAAAGATATGATCTTTTATGCTCAATTAGATACAGTGAGTGATAAATATGACATTGGTGATAGCGGACTAATATACGTATTTTATTGTTTCGATTGCAACGAAGCAAAAGCGATAGTTCAGTCATATTAAATAAGCTGCCATACGCGGGCTGTAGATAATTTCTTCATCCTTAAATGGAGGTAAAAGTCATAATTGAAACAGCTTATCATCCTGCGCTTTTCAGTAATGCGCAAAAATATGCCATAAAACAGTTTCTAATAGACAAAAAACGTCGTATTTCTGTTTCAAAATGTCACCAAATTTTAAATCCGTAGGGTAGTAAAACATACAACCTGGATTATATACAACTTTAGTATAAGATGCTAAAGTATATGCCAAGTACTCGTAATTTTATAGAAGCAGTATTGAAAAATGTATGGAAACAAGAGGCAAATTAATGATTATTGAGCATATTGTCATTGTTTTTTTTGGTTTTTATGAAGCTGCAAGTTGTTTAAGAATGCTTTGCTAGGAAAATTTAAGGAGAATGACCTATGAGCACAAGTAAATGTGTAAAATGGAGCAAAGAGGCTAAGGATTTTTTTGAATCGGCCGCGGAAAACAGTGTTGTTCTAGACATTATCATTTCATACGAATGCGTTAGTCAGTCTGGAGAGGGACTCGAAGAACTTGTTAATTCAATTAACAGTGAGAATATAAAAAGAAAAATAAAGAGTATTAGCATACTGGATACATCTTATTTATACAGACATATTATTCCGGTTTTTTCGAGATATTCTGATCCAGATATACCAACGGCATGGTTTTCAGAGAACAAACATATCCTTGAGAAATTAACTGTGGACACGGTTTTTAAATCCTGGGCCACAGAAGTCAGTGCCGATGCATTCAAGAGCTGGTTTCGGCAGATAATGATCGATTATGCTGGGGATGAGCATGGAAACGGCATTGTGCAAGAGTTCCGAGATCTCGTTATTGCCGATGCGGCTGTGGCTGCCTACAAAGGCGATTGCGATTTTGAGAGTTGCATAAATTTTATGCTAGAAAAATGCGCTCATGCCTGTGCGAATTTTTGTGGCACGATAAATTTGGTTTATCCTATGAAAATTTCGTCTCCTGTAGCGAATCTTGCCAAGCGTTATCCTATGAACATCAATTATCTGCGCTACAGAGCTTCCGTGCAGACCTGGTACAACGCCAATCGCCTCTCCATAGACTCCGAAGCCATAGATCGAGAAGTAACATTATTTATGAAAGAGAGAGAGTCGAACGTAAATTTTTTCGTAATAGATAAGTATGGTAATCACATATATAAAAATTACGCCTACACCAATATTGTGGGAAATACAAATTTCGGAAGACTTGATCCGCAGTCATGGAAAACTTCGATAGAAGTGATGAATACCAAAAAACAGATAATCGTTGAGGAAAAATATCAGGAAAATTCTTATCTTTCCGTAAAAGCTCCTCTGATAATCAACGACAATGTCGAGGGAATCATTGGGCTAGCAATCGACATAACTGATCGAAAAAAAGCCGAGGAACAGGAATTGCAAAATAAATTGCAGGCCGTAAAAATAAGTGAGCAAGAAAAATTTAATGCATTTATAACTCGCATAGCTCATGACGCCGTTTCTCCGTTGACCTGTTTAAAAGCCATAGTGCATTCCTGTGATACCCTTCCCATCAAACAGTGCGCAATATTAAAAGACGCCATAAATAGCATCAGTAGTATTACGTGTGCACTGCTAAACAGATATAAACAGAATCAGAAAAACAAATACTTACAACAGGAGCAACATATTCTAGTTTATTTGGCGTTATCTGAGGTAGTAAGCCAGAAAACATATCAGTATCAAGACAAGAAGATTGTGTTCAAATATTTAGCTGATCCGTCGGTTATGTTTACTTTTATTCGCTGTGACCCGTTGAATTTCAACCATATGATTTCCAATTTAATAAATAATTCCGTTGAAGCCATTGGGGACAACTCTGGAACCATTGAAGTTACGCTGAAAGTGGAGGATAAGCTGATAAAAATATGCGTAAAAGATAATGGTTGCGGCATGTCTCCTCATATTGTCGAGAAAATTATCAATCAATCGCCGATAAGCACGGTAAAAACCAGCGAATATGGTACTGGACTGGAACAAGTGTACAATACTCTCAAACTTTATGGCGGGAATCTTTTGGTTGAATCAGAAGAAAAAACTGGCACAGCCATAACGGTGACTTTTCCTCTTACGGAATGTCCAAATTGGATTGCCGATAAAATAGTGTTGCCCAAAAACAATACGATCGTGATTCTCGATGATGATGACTCCATACATCGCGTATGGACGACTCTTTTAAAAGAACATTCCAACGATTTAACTCTAAAATTTTTTACAGACGGAAAGCAGGCAATAGATTTTATAGAATCCTTCCATCAAAAAAATAAAATTTTTTTGATAGCAGACTACGATTTGCGGAGCGACATAAGTGGTCTGCAGGTAATACTAGAAAGCGGAATGAAAGAGCGATCGCTTATTGTGACGGGCATCTACAATGACAAAATAATGCTGGAAGCAATTGAATCATCGGGATTAAAAATGTTTCCAAAGCAATTTCTAAGCGACGTATCTATTCTGGTTCCTACTTAAATCTGTTTTGATTCTGTATTCAACGCAAAATTTCATTTTTTTCGAAGACACTCATGTCAAAGATATTTATGTCGGAGATATTTATGCCGAGACTGTTGAAATCTGAAAAAATTCGATTCTGAATCGTCTGTATTTCAGGACGTTCTAGTGCACTATAACGACGTTTCAGGACAGATTTCAACAATCTCATATCGTAACAACAAAAGAGATTGCTGCCCAGCGAGATATTTTCTGCAGATTAAGCGAAGTCAATTGCGAAAAAGATTCATTATGCAGCGATCTCAGAGTTGAGGTTCTAGATTATCATTGCTTCTTCCCTATATGAACAAAATTCGATGCGAAAGGAAATTGCGGCGTTTTGGTCAACTCTTGGCGTGAAGTTTTTTTCACTCCTCTGAGGATGGAGCAGACCTTATCCATGACAGATCCTGATTGATTTGCGAAGACGTGAGCAGCCTGCATCAAATACTCCACATTGAACGGAGACGCATCTCCATGATCATATGTTCCTGAGGCAATTTCATTTGGATTCTCAGAAAATAAATCTTTCTATTGTACAATGTTCCGAGAGTTTTTAGGATATGGAATGCCATTTTCGATTCGCTGCCCATAAACATGTCAGGTAATTCTGTTGCCAAGCCCAAAATGCTGCATGGAGGGTTTTTTACAGACACTGTTTCGCATTCTCCCGTTCCAAAAGACATGATGAAAAAAGCCTCGGCGTTGGGATAGAGGCTTACGGCCTCAGTTATGCCGCATAAATACGGATGATTGACACCTATACCTCCGTCCAGTGCTATGACATAATCTTGCGACAATTCCGCTATTTGCTTAACAGTACGCAGTTTGTAGGGAGCAAGATAGGACGGAGCAGAAGAAGTTGAAATGGCACAGTCTCTTACATAGTAGTTACTTCTTTTTTGGATATCTATGGCAGTACCGCTAGAATTTGTCGGAGGTGAAGTAACACTTGGCAGAGAGTCTGGTGATGTGGTGTTACGCAATGCATCGGGCGACGTAGGCGATGCATTAGGCAGCGCATTTGACGATATATTAGGTGATGGCAGCGACAATGCCTCGATATTTTGTTCAGCATTTCGTCTTGTCAGTTCCACATAATCTCTGGCAAATGAGGATTTTAGAAACTCTGGCGATCCTTTTTTCATATCGTAGTATACATAATCCACTATGAGGTTTCGCATTGATATGATATACTACAAGTGATATTAAATATGGAGAAAAGGAATGAATGCATATAGTGAAGATTTGCGCATAAGGGTTATCGGATACG
>JAITDB010000085.1 GCA_031282785.1 Holosporaceae bacterium | reverse complement strand
GCAGTTTTTGTGACCCGAATGCCGCGATAATAAAGTTCTGTTGTGATTTTTTTCTTCTGAGCGTCGGTAGCTCCAGCCGGAAATACCAGACAATCCGGCGCAAGCAACGCGCCTATGGTAATCACCACACCTTTTTTCGCTCCGGACGTCGCATCCACATTCTCTAAAATCACACCGATCGGTGTATCGCTGCCGTCGGATTCTTGCGATGCAACGGAAACGACCTTCACTTCTCCGGTCGCGGTTTTCATTCCTACGACAGTTCCGAATTTCAGATTCTGTCCGAACGCAACAGTAAATGTTTCCCGGCAATAATTTTTATCGGCTTCAAATTTTAAAAGATCACCTAAATTTTTTCCTTCTTCAATAACAGTCATTTTTTTCCTCCTATTTTGATCTTGCTTTTGCCGCCGCGATTACAGGATTTTCCTGCGCGGCCTCTTTGTAATAAACCATGCTACGAATCTCCTCCTGAGTATTTGTGCAGGCCAATAATTTTTCTTTCACTTCATCTGGTGAAAGATTTTGTTCGATGAACTCCGCCAATTTGTTTTCAGTGTGAGCCAGTTTGCAGAGTTTGGATATTTCCAAAATCTCTGCTTTGTATAATTCGATATCTTCGGTCATTTTTTCTTCTCCTATAATTTGTAGACATTTCTGAAAGTCCGCTATCTCATCCGCAAAACCAAGAGAAACAGAGTCCGCGCCAAAATACAGCGCAGCCTGCGTCGCTCTAACTTGAACGGTAGAGACGTTCCTGTTCCTTGCGACAAGCGCAATAAACATTCCATACAAACGATCCACTTCCTTCTGCAAATCAGAAATCGCTTCGTCGGAAATTGGTTCGTGGGGCGACAGATCATTTTTTCGATCTCCCGCAAAAATCGTCGTGTATTTGATTCCTTCTTTTTTATCGTATTCGCTGATATCTACATGGGTTGCAATGACTCCAATGCTGCCGACTCCCGAAGTGCGATTTACAAAAATTTTTGTCGCCGCCGACGCAATCGCATAGGCAGCTGAAAATGCTGAATCGTTTGCGATGGCGTAAATCGGTTTTGTGTTACGCGATTCGTAAATAAAGTCCGCCAGATCAAAAAGCCCAGAAACTTCTCCGCCAGGACTGTCGATATCCAGCAAAATAGAATTCACTTCTGCGTCGTCAAGAGCCAAAGAAATAAGTTCATGAATTTCTTCGTAGGAAGTCGTTCCAAAAAACGACGAAAAAAATTCCGATCGTTTCGTAAGTAATCCGTGAACCGGAATTACAGCCACATCGCTATATATATTGTATGCAATCTTTTCTTCCGACGCAAACCACTCGACATTCGCAAGCGTCTCCAGCGACTGCGGCGCAATCATCAGCGGTTTATTCAATAATTTCTGTATCATCTTTTTCCATTTCATGTTGAGGATTTGAATCAAAAACTAGTCCCATTTCTTTCTCTCGTTGTCTCTCTTTTCGGATTTCGTCATCGATTTCCTCGATGTCGTAGCCAAATTCTGAAATAACCTCAGTGCGAGACTTAAATCCTGCTTTTACGGCGTTCAGTTGGCTGATCACTTCCTTTTGCGGATCCACCCAGGCAAATCCAGGCGGAATCCACTTAACCAAAGAAAAAGTTGGATCATTCGGAACCTCCACAGCGTCAGATAAAATCGCCAGCTCGATCCAACGATTCCAAACGGGTCTGCAGAATTGAAAAACCATCAGATTATGCTGCAGCGACGCGCATTTTCTTCGGAACTCGACGAGTCCGGCCCGAATTGACGAGTAATTTACCGATGAAAGATCACCGGTCAGCATCTCATAGCTGATACCGAGGCCAACGGCAGTGGCTCGCAGTTGCTGTTTGATAAAAGCTTCATATGTACCACCAACATCTGCCGGAGAGGAGAATTTTACATCTTCTCCCGGATCCAAAAATTGCATCGTTCCCGGTTCGAGCCCTGCAAAAGCTGTTCCGTTGTTGTTGGCATTGCCTTCCCCGAACATCTCAGACTCAGAATCCAGTCTGGTAACAAACCCCGCAAACATGGCCGCAGTTTTTTTTCGCACAAGCTCCGCATCTTCGTATTGATCCAATTCGTGCAATTTTAGCAGAACATTACTCAGCCACGGCTCACCACGAATCTGTCCCGGACGCAACGGTTTGAAAATGTGAAGAATCTCGCTTGCGGGAATGCGCACAGAATCAATATTTAAACCACAAAGTGGTGAATTTTCACCAGGATGCTCTCTATATAAATAGTAGGCGACACGTTTTCCGGTTTTATCGAATTCAATCCCGGATCTGATGACATTTCCGTTCGGCAACATCTGATCTTTGGATGAATCCAGATGTTCAGATTCTAATATCTGCAATTTCAACGGAACCGTTGCGATTTTCTTGTCGATTTTCATTCGCACAAAACATTCGCCACACTCGATGACGCTCCTGAGTACGAGAGCTTGCAGACCATAAAAATCGCAGAGACCGGCAGCATCCGCTTCATCTGTCCAATACAACCACAATTCCTGAATTTTCTTTCTAAATTCAGAGTTTTTTGCCTTCGACTGCGGCTTAATTCCGGTTCCGATACAGTTGGAAACGATGGAATCAACGGCATTGGCGGCATAGGGATTTTTCCGAACAATATCGTGCGACCGCGTCCGCAATGTGCTCAAACTCGAGGCTAGAAGAGCGTTAATGGACGAACTCGTAGGATACCAGTTTCCCAGACGTTTCCCGTGACCGGCTCCGTCGTAGGGCGTAGACGCTTTTTTCCTGAAAATGTTTGCGATTGATTTAAACAAATTCATATCAAACCCTTCGATGTTTGGAAAATCACCTGACGCTTGTTGAATTTTTCGGAATTTTCGATTCCAACTTTTATACGATTTCGCAAATTGAGCAGCTCAGCCAACGTAAGATTTGCATACTGAACGCGAGTATCTCCATAGCTCACGCCGACAACTCGCCGCCCGGCCTGCATGTCGCTGATCGCTTTTTCTATTGCTTCCAAATTCTGCTTCGTATACATGAACAGTCCTCAAACCACATCCGTCATATGTATATATTCAGCATTTGAACAAAAAGTGTTCAAAAAATTTTTGAAAATATTTTATTTTTTTTTGAGTAATCGCAATAATTATCACCTAATTAACGTTTTGAGTTGTTTTCTTTAGTTGTTGTCGTATAAGTTTCATGGATGTTAGTTAAATTCACAAAAAACTGCTCCTGACAACTCGCGGGCGTGAAGTTGAGTTGCTTGTCGATGCTGTAGGCTGATTTACAAGCATAGCAACTGCGGTATTCTTTTGCGAAATATTGCGTTTTTTAGTCAGCTGTTCCCATTTGCCTTCTGACCAACGATCTATACCAAGAGCAATTGCTGCAGCGCGAGCATATACGCGGCAATCAAGAGCTTCGTTGCGATCTCGCGTTTTCTGCCAAATTCGTTTCGGATATCCTTTAATGATGCGCGTTACCAGCTGCTCCGCCGTAAGTTGTTTGAAATATTCCGTGTTATATTCGGGAAAATGCATGTAGCCAGTCGGATAGCTTCCATCTTCATTTTTTCGCTGCTTCAAAAAGTTGAAAAGTTCGCTTTTGATAATCGAAACACCGACCTTCCATAAACGAACGCTGCCTTTCAGTTTTTTCCCTCGCAAATTCAGGTCGACTTTTGTAGGAGCATTAATCGGGACGAGTGAATTGTCGACTCCTTTAATAGCCATTACATTATTTGACGATTGTGTTCGAACCCATGCATAAACTTCCTGCGTAGCAAAGCCTGCGTCGATCGCCAGCATGTT
>JAITDB010000014.1 GCA_031282785.1 Holosporaceae bacterium | reverse complement strand
GTCGAGCGCCATTCTAAATATGTAAAAATAAGAAAAATAGGGAAAAGATCAATGAAAAATACAAGCAAAGCAATCATTAACATGCTGAAAAATATGAAAAAATTAGTGCACACAATGACCTATGACAATGGCAAGGAGTTCGCCGAAGCCCCACTGTATTAGCGAAATTTCCGACATCTTATCAGAAAGGTCTAGACAATTTCCTCTTTATCATTGGTAATTGCTAGACCTTTCTTGGGGAGAATTACTATTTATTCTTATTATTCTTCTTCTTCTACTTCTACTTCTACTTCTACTTCTACTATTTCTACGTGACGCAGATTCTCCCTTACCCTTTCAATATCTCCTATTATTGGAGGTTCTGGAAGTTGTGGCTCTGAGGATGGATGAGTAGGTCTCAACGTTATATCCGCAGTACCTGGAATTTGTTGACCGACTAAGTCGCCCCTCTTTCTTATCTTTTTTACAATCACATTTGGGGGCTGTATTCCAGGCACCACAGTTTCAGGTACTACAGCTTCAGGCGTCCCAGGTACCACAGCTTCAGGTACTGCAGGTACTGCAGGCGTCCCAGGCACCACAGCTTCAGGTACCACAGCTTCAGGTGCTACAGGTACTGGCGTCGCTGGTTTTTTAGGTACTGGACGTAGCTTTCCCATCTGATTTTGCAAGATTTTTGCTGCCTCATTATTGTTAACCTCAAAAGTATGTTTAGTTTCCCCGCGCGGAGGAACTTTGTGCAATTCCCCCTTCTTTTTATTAAGGTCTGCCTTTCCAAGCATCAATGCTCCTTTCTGACCACCAGCTGGAGGAGTCACCCCCGTTGGTAAAGTATTAATGGTATCGATATGCTTGAGCTTAGCTTTAGCTATTTGGTCCGCAAAATTTCCCAATCCTGTCTTACCGGTCTCAAGCGCTGGCGGTGGCGGAACATTTCCTTCTATACCAATCGGTGGCGGTGGCGGAACACCTCCTTCTGTACTAGTCGGTGACGGTGCCGATAGATTTTGTTTTGGCGTACGATTGACTGAGGATCTTTTTTCTTTGCTTACATCTTGTACTCCTGATGGCCCCCCTGTAGTTGAAGGCTGCTCTGCCCGCACCGAAGTTGGAGACGTTGACGTTAGTTTTTGCCCTGGCTGCACCGAAGTTGAAGGCATTGGCGTTGGTCTTGGTTGCATTGTAGTACTTGAATTCAAAGACTGAGTTCTGAAAAAAGTATTAAAAAGCTTCACTACTTCTGGTGAATCATATTGGCCTCGTTGCTTTCTATTTTGTAACAATTGCCCGCTAGCTGGAGATAATAATGGTGAACTCGCTAAAGTCCTTAGAAAATGTTGTGCAAAAACCACATCTGGTCTATCTGACGCATAACAATATAAGTCAAGAGTGAGATCCAACAATTCTGATGGAGTCTTCTTAGCACATGCAGCCTTTAAATCTCTTGCCAGAGAAAACAATTCATTCTGTGATAGATTGAGCCTTTTATAGTAATCATTCGCAACCTTCCAGATAGCCTCCGCAATTTTTTTTTCATTCTCGTTCAGCCCGTTACTTTCTCTAATTCTGTGTCGCATAGCTGCCATAATCGTATGAACTGCTATACCAGCGTTGTCAGGCGATTTTTTTTTCATACCGTCCACTTCGGAAGATATGATTGACGCCAGCATAATTGCCGACATGAGATAGATCATTTTTTTCATACTTATTCCCTCCATTACATTTTGATCATACTATCAGTATACAATAAGAAACATAAAATGTCAACAAAATTGAGTTTGTTTTTTTTTGAAAAATACAAAAAAAATGTGGCTTTTTTTTGAGATATCTACTTGCCTGCAAAATCGTTTTGCTGTATGTTTCCAACGGTCAAAAAAAACCTTTTATTATGCTGTTTTTAGGACTTGCAGATGGATATTTCCATTTTTTTTACGTTTTATTGACGATTTTTTTCTAGAATCCTAAGATGGAGTCGCAAAAAAATAAAATGCAATGTAAATTATCGATTAAAACCATATTATTAAGCTGCATTTTTGGTATTTTCTCTTGTTTGCTGCTTAAATTTTCACGGATGTCCGAGTGCACCGTGATTTTTCTTTATTTTTTTCGAAAAAGTGCTCGGAAGTGTCTGATTTATGAGCAGCTTTTAATTCGAGCATCGTCGGCGATTTATTTTCAAACTCGGAATTTTTTGCTAGATAATGCGGATTTTGGCTTCAGGTTGACGTTGTGTTTATTATGCGTTTTGTGATACTTTAATCTATCCATTTTTTGCCATATGCGATTTTGCGTGTGCAGCACTGGAGCGTGATGATGTTAATGAATTTTTTGAAATTGATTTTTGGTTCTCACAACGATAGGGTTGTGAAAAAATATTTGAGAGTGGCAGAGGAAATTAATTCCTGGGAGTCGTCTATTGCTCCCCTGACGGACACTCAGTTGCGGAACAAAACTGCGGAGTTTAGACGGCGCTTGAGCGAAGGCGAAACACTGGACAACATTCTTCCGGAAGCGTTTGCGGTGGTCCGAGAGGCGTCCAAGAGGACCCTGGGCATGCGTCCGTTTGATGTGCAGATGGTGGGAGCGCAGGTACTGCACAACGGCATGATCGCAGAGATGAAAACCGGTGAAGGAAAGACACTGGTGGCATCCATGGCTGTTTATCTGAACGCTCTGGAAGGCAAGGGCGTCCATGTGGTTACCGTCAACGACTATCTGGCCCACCGCGACGCCGAGTGGATGGGAAAAATCTATAGATTTCTGGGACTCACCGTTGGTATCATTGTGCACGGTCTGAGCGATGCCCAGAGAAAAGAACAATACGCCTGCGACGTTACCTACGCCACCAATAACGAGCTCGGCTTCGATTATCTGCGGGACAACATGAAATTTTACTCTTCGGAACTGGTGATGCGTCCGTTTAACTACGCGATCGTCGACGAAGTGGACAGCATCCTGATAGACGAAGCACGTACGCCACTGATCATATCAGGCGCGGCCGAGGATTCCGCCGATCTATATGTGCAAGTGGACTCGGTTATCCCGAAATTATTCAAAGAAGACTACGAAATCGATGAAAAACACCGCAGCATGACTCTAACAGAGGCTGGAAACGAACATATCGAAAATCTTTTGAGCGAAGCCGGGCTGCTGCAAACAAAAAATCTCTACGATATTCAAAATATAAGTATAGTGCACCATGCGAATCAGGCTCTGAAGGCGCATCATTTGTTCAAAAGAGACGTGGACTACATCGTAAAAAATGACAAGGTCATTATTATCGACGAATTTACCGGCAGAATGATGGAAGGACGTCGCTATTCCGACGGTCTGCACCAGGCCATCGAAGCCAAAGAAAGAGTCCACGTTGAAATGGAAAATCAGACGCTGGCCTCTATTACGTTTCAAAATTTTTTCCGCATGTATAAGAAGTTGTCCGGCATGACTGGAACAGCAGAAACCGAAGCGCAGGAATTGTCGGAAATTTACAACGTGGAAACCCTCGTTATCCCTACCAACGTTCCAGTGACTCGTCAGGATCTGGACGACGAAGTGTACAGAACTGCCAAAGAAAAATACGACGCAATTGTCTCGCTGATCCGAGAATGCAATGCCCGGAAGCAGCCGGTCCTCGTTGGTACAGTGAGTATCGAGAAGTCAGAACACATATCGTCCATTTTGAAAAAACAAGGCATTCCGCATAATGTTCTGAACGCTCGATACCACGACGTCGAAGCCCAGATCATTGCTGACGCCGGTATGCCAGGAGCTGTCACCATCGCCACCAACATGGCCGGCCGAGGTACAGACATAAAATTGGGCGGAAATCTCGAAGCAAGACTCGCTCGAGAATTGGCTGGAGTAGAAAATGAAGAAGATAAAAGACAAATACAAGAAAAAGCAGAAATGGAAATCACGCGGGATTTCGAGATAGTAAAAAAAGCCGGAGGTCTGTACGTGGTCGGCACCGAGCGTCACGAAAGCAGAAGAATCGATAATCAGCTGCGAGGACGGTCGGGACGTCAAGGAGATCCGGGAGCTTCCAAATTCTTTCTATCGCTGGAAGATGATCTGATGCGCATCTTCGGAGCCGAAAGACTCGACGCCATGCTACAGAAAATCGGCATAGAAGAAGGCGAAGCAATAATCCATCCGTGGGTTAATAAGGCTCTGGAAAAAGCTCAGAAAAGAGTCGAAGCCCGCAACTACGACATCCGTAAACATCTGTTGAAATTCGACGATGTAATGAATGATCAGCGAAAAGTCATATACTCCCAAAGATATGAACTCATGTCCGAAGACGCCGACTTCTCCGAAGATATAAATGAAATGCGACGCGAAGTCATCGAAAAAATAATATATAGCTTCGTGCCAGATAATACTCCATACGAATTCTGGGATCATCAGGCCATCGACGAAAAACTAACAGAATTTTTTGGCAGCGATATTTCTATCCGAAGAGAAAGAAATCTGTCCCGCGACAACGCCATCGATCTTGTGTACGAGCAGATCGCCGAAAAAATGCAAAGAAAAGAAGAACTCTACACACCGCACATGATGAGATATATGGAAAGAAGCGTGCTGCTGCGTATGATCGATCAATACTGGAAGGAACACCTGCTGAACCTCGATCGAGTGCGTCAAGGTATTAACCTGCGCGCCTACGCCCAACGCGACCCGCTGAACGAATACAAACAGGAAGCGTTTTCGCTCTTCGAAATGATGTCGAACACCATAAGAGAAGAAACCGTGAAAACGTTGTCGCTGTTCGAATTGGCCGGCATTAAAAAAGATAACGAATTGGACGAGCTCCTCTTCAGTAAAAACGATTTCAACGAACTTAGCGCTAACGGACTCGACTTCAACGCGACCGGATTCGATGATAATGGCGATGATTTTGACTACCAAGCGTTTTGGAAGAGCTTAACTGAAGCAAGAGCTCAGGAAAATGATATCGCTCTGGAAGAAAAAATAGATAAAAAAATAACCAGAGGCAAAAAAAACAATAGAAAAATTTCCAATCCGTTTAATGCTGAGAAAGCTAGTAACCCATTTGATCTGAAGGAAACTCATAATCCGTTTGATGTGGATGAAATGTCGGATCCGTTTGCCGTTTCGAGAAATACTCTGTGTCCTTGCGGTAGTGGACTTCGATATAAAAATTGCTGTGGAAAAATTCCTCCGAGACACGAGGAAAAAGAATAAGACCATAAAGTGCTTTACAGGATAAATTGCCGGGAATTGGCGATTTTGGTTGGATTAATTTTTCAACATCGAGTCTCCAGCAATAAAAAACACATAGAACAAATAAAAAGATTCAGAATACGTATCTTGACGTTTTACCATTAAAATAGTAAAAACATCGAATGGAAGGTTGTGTTTATTGTCCGCTGATGATTATTTAATTATTTTTTGGCGGTTTCATGTTTTTTATGGCGGGTGTAGCTCAGTTGGTTAGAGCGCCAGATTGTGGCTCTGGAGGTCGTCGGTTCGATTCTGATCACTCGCCCCACGATTTTTCTGCATAGGCTTTGGAGATAATAATGAGTCATTTTAGGTACGACGATTTGGTTCAGAAAGCGCTGATTGCTGTAGTGCGCGAGGTGCTGGAAGACGTCTCCGCCAATGGTATAATCGGAAGCCATCACTTTTATGTGCGTTTTCGCACGGATCATCCAAGAACAAAAGTGCCCGATTATCTGAAAGAACGCCATCCGGAAGAAGTAATGATCATTCTGCAATATCAGTTTTGGAATTTGAAAGTTTTCAGCGATTATTTTTCCGTGGATCTAAGTTTTAGCGGAGTTCGAGAAACTCTGGTCATACCGTTTTCTTCGTTGACGGCATTTGTGGATCCATCTGTGAAATTCGCACTGCAGTTTACTCCGTCTCTAGATAGATCTGATTCTCCAAACGGAGAACATAGCAAAACAGAAAAAAATACTGACTCCGACGTTTCTTCAGGCAATGGCGATGGAAAAATTATAAGTTTCGATAGCTTTCGGAAAAAATAAAAAAAATACATCATGTTTAATTTATCATTGCTAGATATACTGTTTATAAAAATTGTCCCATTTTTTTTCGCGATCGTGCTGCATGAAATTTCTCATGGACTGATCGCCTACGCCTTCGGAGACGATGCCGCGAAAAAAGCCGGACGTTTCAAACTGTATACCCACTTCGATCTCTGGGGATCGCTTGTGATTCCGGTTCTTCTATTTCTTGCACAGAGTCCGTTTTTGATAGGTTACGCGAAGCCGGTTCCGGTGGATACACAAAAATTTAAGGATCCACTGGTGGACATGGCTATTGTGGCTATTGGCGGTCCTCTATGCAATCTACTACTCGCGGCAATTTCTGCTCTGATACTGCAAAAAAATTTCGCAATTATGCCGCTGCCATTTCAAAATTTCTGCTTTAATTTCGTGGGAGTGAATCTGTGTTTATTTTTTTTCAATCTAATCCCGATTCCACCACTTGACGGCAGCAGAATAGTCGCCGCCATATTACCCAAGACATGGGTGGAAAAATATTACTCCCTCGAGCCGTTCGGATTTTTTATTATAATCGCACTTGAAATGTTTTCTCGACAGATTTCTCCTCTTGTTGGAAGAAATGTCAGTTTATTTTATTTTTTTATAGATGCTCCTATAAACGGACTCATAAAAATGATGTTCTCCTAGAATTTACTGTTCTGGAGTTTTTGTAAAATTCTTTTTTTGAGATGCAATTCGTTTTATCCTGCTTTATTATCCAAAGGATATACCAATTGCATCAAAAAAAATTTCCGGATATTCTCATATCATTTATTTTTTGTCGATTATCTTGATTATATGCCAGCCGAACTGCGTTTTTACCGGCTTCGATATTTCTCCTTTGGGAGTAGCAAAGGCCACTTCTTCGAATTCCTTCACCATTGCGCCGCGACCAAAATAGCCCAAATCTCCTCCCTGAGCACCAGACGGACACTGAGATTGCTTTTTCGCTGCCTCCCTCAAATGAAACTTTTCCATCATTGATACTCTGTAGAATTTCATCCGCTTGCGACTCTGTTTCCACAAGAATATGTTCAGCATGAATCTCGGAGCATTGGCTGTCACCAGTGTTATCTTCGGCAGATGCGGAAAATAACAACAAAGTTCCTCCCATAACCATTTTAATTGCGTTGTTCATTTTTTTCTCCCAGTTATTATCGTCGCCATCAGCATAACCAAGTAATCAATGTAAAACAACATGAATTTAAAAAGATCCTTACCATGCTATGAATTTAAAAATGGAATACATTTGCTTTTGCTATTGGGATCCATTATTTTGTTTTTGTCTTTTGAAAGTGGAAAGAGTAGGATCTTCGCGTATCATTTCTTCAGCAATTTGGACACTGTTCAGGGCAGCGCCTTTTCTCACATTATCGGAAGCGATCCAGTACATAAGTCCGTTTTTCACGGTTAGATCTTTGCGGATTCTACTGACAAACACAGCGTCTTCATTTTGAACATCGACGGGAGTCGCGAATGCTCCGCTTTCTTCTCTCCGATCGATGGTAAGGATTCCGTCGAAATTTTCAAACACGTCATAGACATTTTCTTCGGTTATGGGTTTGCTAAATTCGCAGGCGACAGACATGCAATGCCCAATGAAAACTGGAACTCTTACGCACGTGACCGCTACTCGAATATCCGATTTTAGAATTTTGCAGACCTCAAACGAAATTTTTTCTTCTTCTTCGCTGATGCCGGCACTCAAAATATCTCCAACTGCCGGAATGACATTGTAAGCTATCTGCTTGGAAAAAACATGTATGTTTGGCGCTGCTGCAGATATTATGCTTCGGCTCTGGTCATATAATTCGTCCACAGCTTTTTTGCCGGCTCCGGAAACCGACTGATAGGTGGAAACAACGGCTCTTTTGAGCGGAGCTATTTCCGCCAGAGCTTTCAGTGTCATGCTCAATGGCACTGCCACGCAATTTGGAGTCGAAATGATTCCCAACGGAGCTCCTTTGCGCAATACTTTTGCATTGATCTCGGGTACCACCAACGGAACTTTGGGATTCAATCTAAAATGAGATGATTTATCAATGATCACACATCCTTTTTCCGTAACGGTGTCGGCATATTTTCGCGAAAAAGCGCCTCCAGCACAAAAAAAAGCAAGATGCATGGTGGAAAAATCCACGTCGGAAAAACGCTGCACCCGGAGACTCTTATTTTTGTATGATACTTCTTTTCCAACCGACTTCTCGGACGCAATAGCCACAATATTGGCAATTGGAAAATTTCTTTCGGCAAGAATTTGCAGAGTTTTCATTCCTGCATTCCCTGTGGCACCCACAACTGCTACGTTATATTCTTTCGCGTATTTCATTATAATATCCCTAAAATAAAAAAATTATCCGAAAGACCGTTGCCTCTAGAGATATTCCCAGTAAAACAACAAAAAACACCAATGCTTGCGCTGCTCCACAGAACCACAGGTACTTAATGTACACAAGGACAGTAAATTCGACAAAGTCGAGGACAGGGAAAAACCATTAGGCAACAGTCTCTCAGACTATCTATTGTAGAACCTAATTATCATTAACTCAAAGAAAAAATGCTTAGTTTCCTATCTTTTCCTTATCAGAGTGATGAAGAAAAAATAGAAATGATCATATGATAGCTCAAGAAAAAACACTGAAATTTGAGCATTTTTCTGCATTTAAAGAGCTTTTAGGGCATTTTTTTTGCGTCAAAACTTAAAAACCCATGATATTGAAAAATAAAGATTTTTATGAAAATAAGCCAGAAATAAGCCTCTACAGCAACGAAAATTTTTCGCTTATATTTACATGATTTTTGTCTTTGAGTGCGTTTCTCGTCGATTTACGGCCGATTTTTTTTTCGAGCACTCCCATAAAAAAATTTAAAAAATGAAAAAATCCAAACATATTTAAATAAATAGCAGATAAAATCGCGAACAACAGATGAATCGCAGATTTTTTCTACGATAAAATTTTGTCTCTCGAAAATTGATAGCTGGAAAAAATTTTTTCAACTCCACGAATCGACGTTTTTTCCACCAGAAGTGTCACGACATCTCCCACAGTCATGCATGGATCTTTTTCCGCCAGTATCGGAGATGATTGCGTTATCTCCTCTTCGAAAAAAATATTTCTAGAAAGAAAAATCGGGATAATTTTATTTTCCGCAGCAATGGACATCACTCCTTTTCCCAGATAGGAACACGATTCCGTCACCGGTGCCTCTACGACAACCCAATTGTGATTGTTTTTTAGAGCAATTACTGAAGTAATATCTTCTCTGCGAACACCATGCACAATGGTCTCTACAGTAATAGCGCTGGGATTAATGACGGAACAGCCTGCACTCACGGGTAGCAGCACATCGTATTTATAATTTTTCGCCAACGTCAGAACTCTTTTAACGCCGATTTTTTTTAGAAAAAGCGAAACTAAAATATTGTTTTTTTCGGAGTTGGTAACCACGATGGCAGTGTCTATGCCATGACTAATTTCTCGGAGAAAGTCATAATCCAAATAATTTCCGCAGCTAATGGCTATTTCAGGAAAATTCTGAGCAATTTCTTCGGCGTTCTTCATGGATTCTTCTAGCAGTGTTAGAGAAACCTCTGGATTCTTTCCCCGCATTGCTTTCGCCACAGCTAGACCTTTCCCACCGACCATTAAGATGTTCTGCGGAATTGTCTGAGCATAGCCAAATAATTTCAACGATTCATTTTTATGTTTTGAAGCGACGGCCAGATAAATTTCGTCGTTCACCAGCAGCATATCATCCATTTGGGGACGAAATGTATTTCCATTTCGAGTTATGATAAGAACTGAAGCATCGTAATCAACTATGCCACGAAAATGTCTAAAAGGAGTATTCAAAACCTCTGTTCCTTCTCGGCATTTTAGTCCGATTATCAGAGAACCCTTCAGATTTATTACGTCGAAAGCGCCATTTATGGCAGCTACGGCACAGATAGCATTGGCTATTTCCAACTCTGGCTGAATTATCACATCCACGGCAAAATTTTCCCGAAAAAATTGCGGAGACATATTATCGTTTTGCAAAAAAAATCTGGATTTTAAACGAGCGATTTTGGTTTGAACCGCAAATAAAGCTCCCATCAATTTACACGCAATGATATTTTGCTCGTCGCTGGACATGCTAGCGATCATGTAATCTGCATTTTCGGCACGAGCCTCTCGCAAAACTTCCGGATCCAGGCCATTGCCAACGATCACATCAATGCCAGAAGATTCTTTTATTTGAACGGCCACTTCCGGAGATTTCTCCACTATAGCTACTTCTTCTCCTTGGTCAGCCAGATAGCTTGCAATACTATGTCCAACTTCTCCTGCCCCCAGCACCAATATTTTCATTTTTTTCTACTTTATTTCTTCGATTTGGGAATTTTTCGATTTTCCAAATGCAGTGCTTTCATTTTTCTGTGAAGCGCAGAACGTTCCATACCGATAAAATTAGCCGTCTGAGATATATTTCCTGAAAATCGTTCTACCTGGGCTCGCAGATAATCGCATTCGAAATTTTCTTTCGCCTCTTTTAGGGGAAGCGTTATAAATTTCGCGATGTTCAGAGAGTCGAATTTATCTTTTGTGCTGGTTGTTAATTCCGGAGGCAAAACATTTTCGTCCATGTAAACATCAGCAGAATCGCGAGCATTTATGAGACTGCTCTCCACTACGTTTTTTATCTGATGGATATTTCCCGGCCAATCATAGGATTGCAAAATAACAAGAGCGTTTTCCGTAAATTTTTTCGACGGCAGTCCGAAAAGTCGTTCGGATCTTGCTAGGTAATATTCGATGATCGGAACAATATCTTCTCTTCGATTTTTTAGCGGCGGAATTATTATTTCAGAAATTTTTAGACGATAAAATAATTCCTGACTGAATAAATCATTTTCGATCGCCATTCGCATATTCTCGCCGGTGGCACTGCAAATTACTCGGGCGTCTGAATAGACAACGCGATTGCCGCAAAAATATTTTTCCTCCAGCAGAAACGACAAAAATTTTCGTTGCAATTCTTTTGGTAATTTATTTATTTCTTCCAGAAAGATGGTACCTCCGTTTGCTCTTTCCAGACGTCCGTAGGACTTTTCTGTGCCGAAAAGATCGTCGGCAAAATTTTCCGGATTATCGGAAATGCAATTTACGTATACAAAATTATATTCTTTTCTCGCGGATTTTTTATGAATATTGTAGGCCACGACGTCTGCTTCCATGCCAGTAGGACTATCTAGAAACACACGACTATTGGAAGCAGCAATTTTTTCTATGGTAGATCTGATGGAGCAGGCAAAAGGCGAAGCTCCAATGCCAAAAATTTCGGAATGCAATCTATTATTTTTTAAATACAGATTCTCCCGTTTTAATTTATACATTTCGATAGCTCTTTGGCAGGTTATGAGCAATCTATCGATCACAAATGGTTTTTCTATGAAATCAAATGCGCCGTTTCGTATGACCTGTATTGCCACATCTATGGTGCCGTGTCCGGATATTATTATTACAGGAATTTCGTCCTTTATTTTTTTTATTTTTCCGAGAATTTTTATTCCGGCGGATTCTTCTTCACCTATCCATAGATCGAGAAAAACCACATCTGGAACACGTTTTTTCATTTGCGAAAACGCTTCCTGCTCGTTGGCCGCGACAAACGTCACATATCCTTCATCCTCCAAAACGTCCGCCATTAATTTGCGGACTTCTGGATCATCATCCACTATCAATACGCTATGATTTTCACTATTCATGCTCTTTCCAACAACTATTTCCGAGGAATCAGCAGAGTAACTTTCGCTCCGCCGAGTTTACTATCTTCAAAAAGCAACTCTCCTCTATGATCTTGTACTATTTTCTTTACGATCGTCAACCCCAATCCTGTTCCTTTCGGTGTCAGAGTGAAATAAGGAGTAGCAAGCGACTCCATTTTTTCTTTGGGCAATCCTGGACCGTTATCTTCAATCGCCACAATTATATACTCATGATTATCCTCCAGTGTAACGCATATTTTTTTATCATTTTTGTCTATTGTGTTTAGAGCATTTATGGAATTCTGAATTAAATTCACAATGGATTGATGCAAAAGTCTTTCATCTGCTCTTGTGGCATACGATTCCTTTGCAGGAGTAAATGTAATTTCGACATCGTTGGAGGCATTCTCCATGAGAAAAACCGCTTGCTTACAAATATCATACACGTCGCAATTTCGCAGCAATGGTTCTGGCAATCGAGCGAAAAAATTGAAATCATCGATGAGTCTTTTGATGTCCCCCACCTGGCGAATTATGGTATTTATCAATTCAGAAAATTTTTGCGGATCCGCCGATATCTGAGAAATATATTTTCTCCTCAGACGTTCTGCCGAAAGCTGAATAGGCGTTAGCGGATTTTTTATCTCGTGAGCAACGCGGCGCGCTACTTCCACCCAGGCAATTTTTCTTTGGGCCACAACTACGTTCGTCATATCATCAAACGTTATCACGAATCTGTTGAGATTGTTGTTAGCAAATTCTATGTTTTCTATTTTTACCGAAAACAATAAATATTCTCCGTTTTTTTTATATTGCACCTCTCGTTCGACAAATTGTTTGTTATAGGTCTCCTGCATCATATCTTCGATTTCCGGCATGAGATTGGCGATGTGTTCTCCAAAAACGATTTCCTTACCCAGCAATTTTTCAGCAGCGTTGTTCCATATGTAAATAGCGTTGTGATCTATGCCTATGACGCCAGATGACACTCCTGCTAGCACACTGCTGGTAAATTTTATTCTTTCATCCAATTTCGAATTAATATTAATCAGATCTTCTTTTTGTTCCTGCACCTGCTGCACCATTTTGTTGAAAGTTTTTATCAGTAGAGACATTTCTTCATCAGACCCTACTTCTTTTGCTCTGGCAGTCGCGTCTCCGTCAATGATACTGGCAGAAACATCCAGAAGATTGCTAATGGGTTTCACAATTTTCCATGAATATAAAATCGCTACCACAATGGAAGCAACCAGCAGCAATATTCCCACCATCAAAAACATAAATATAAATGCAATTTCCAGCGAACCGCGTTTTTCCAATAGATTGTAGTATTCGTTGTAAGCGTTTCGAGCGTTTTGTGTGTTCGATATGATCTGAGGATTGACATTTTTTTCTATTATCAAATACATGCATTCGTTATAGCGAGTTCTAAAACACGAAATTGCCTTTATGCTTTTGGCGTTTTCGTCGTCCAGCTCCATGATCATGGCATTTTTTTCATTCACGACACAGCGTTCAATTTCATTTTTATCTATGTTAATAAAATGCAGAGCCGTACTATATTTCGAATGAGCAATAATATTAAACGATGAATCCAGTAATATAGCAGAATTTATGCCCTTCAGAACGCAAAGATCTTCCAATTGGAATCCCATATTTTTTGAAAAGCGGTCATAGTCTACGTCCATAATATCCAGCATGGTTTCCACGTGATAATCCATGATTTTTGCGATGGTAATGCAATCATTCATGGCATTTCTTTTGTGTTCCTCCAGATATGACTCCGCCACTTTCATGGATTCCCGCAGCACTGTTCTGTTGCGCTCGTTGAACCACGATTCTATGCCACTGTGAAAGAAAAACGCAGAAAAAAGACTCATACATACCGACGGGATCACCGACAGCAGTGAAAAAATAACCACAAACCTGACCGATAGACGCGATCCCTTGCTGTGCCGATTTGACCAGAGCTCATATATTTTATGGCTACTCAGCAGGAGAAAAATTAAAATAAAAACGATGTTGCCGTACAAAATCGTAATTATATTTTGCGAACCATTGCTGTAGGACTCGACGTTGGACAATAGCTGATATGTAAAAACGCAAAAAAACATCGACAGAGCGAAAAACAGATAGGTTAAAAAATTTCTCACTCTAGTTTTTTTAAAAAAAAGGACGATTTTTTTTAGATAGCCAACTATTTATTATCTCCTGAATTTTCTTTTGTCATTTTTTTACGAAGCGTATTGCGATTTATTCCGAGTATTTTTGCTGCTTGCAAACGATTGCCTTTAACATGTTTTAGAGTAACCTCGAACATTATACGTTCCACTTCGCCAATAACGCGATTATAGAGTCCTGGCGGAACGACATCGTCTTTGTGGGAGTCGAAGTATTTTTCGAGATTCCGCCGCATTACATTTGATAATCCACTTTCCAATAGTTCGGGATTTTTTTTATCCAACATATATTATACTCCGGTAATTTTTCAGACTTTTCCAAAAGAAATTCATTATAATTTTACGATAAAACCGCCTTCATATAGTTCTCGCACGCGATCTTTTATAAACGAGATATTTTCGCTTTTATTTATTATTTCTCTAAATTTAGATGCTCCTTCTAATCCACTACTATACCAGCAAAAGTGTTTTCTGAATACTCGTACCCCATGAAGTTCGCCATAGAAATTTAGTGTATCATAAAAATGCTGCATCACTATATTAAATTGTTCCTCCAAAGATGGTGTGGAAATTATTTTTTCACCCTGGATAAAATTCATTATTTGACGCAGAAGCCAGGGTCTTCCCAGAGTCGCTCTTCCGATCATTATGCCATAGGCGCCGGATAATTCCATAGACTTTATAGCATTTTCGGGAGTTTTTATATCTCCATTGCACAGGTATGGTATTTTCACATTGTTCCGCAGCGAGGCAATGGCAGACCAGTCTGCTTTACCGCTATACATTTGATTTCTAGTTCTGCAATGGACTGTCAGCATTTTTACTCCGACGTCCTCGAATTTTTTCGCCAGACTGCAGTAGTTAATGTGTTCGGCATCCCATCCGAGTCTCATTTTAACGGTGACAGGGATTTTTACGGCGTTGACAATTGCAGCTACGATCTCCACGGCCAAGTCTTCGTTTTTCATAAGAGCGGCGCCAGATTCGTTGGACACGATTTTTCTGGCCGGGCATCCCATGTTGATATCCAACACATCAGCTCCCAGCGATTCGTTTATCCGCGCCGATTCTGTCATATGATGCGGATTGGCACCGACGATCTGCACGATTTTCAGAGCGTTATCTGCTATCAATCTTCGCTGAGTTTTGAGACTATTCCGCACCAAAGCTTCGCTGGAAACCATCTCGGACACCACTGCAGATGCCCCAAAACTGCAGACCAGATGACGAAACGGCGCATCCGTAATTCCCGCCATGGGAGCCAAAAAAACCGGAGATTCGTGGAAAAGCTTGTCCAATTGCATGAGAAAATCAAAACTCTATCTTTATATCATACACAGGATGCTCCAGAAGATTAACCGATTGATGAGACGCAAACTTCCAATTGGAAAAAATTTTTTTTCGATTTTCATAGACTTCTATGTAGGCATATATTTCTTTGCTATCTTCTGGACTGTTTTTGAAGCAACGTTTTAATTTGAGAAAGATATTTCCGAAATTAATAATTTCGTTCAGCTTTACCTTGCGACGAAAAACTTTCCCACTGATTTTATCGAGAATCTGCACGTTGACTCCGTCTATTTCCACTGGATAAGAGTCCCAAATGGAATCCGCTTTATCATCATCGTTTTCGTCGATTTCATCTGCATCGACATCATTGTGCGTATTTTGCAACGATATTTTTTGGGTAGAAGCATCAAGCTGGTTTCCCAAAAAACAAATAATCGCAAAAAAAATTTTGGACCTCATCATCGGCAACCGATTTTCTCAATTCTTTAGTAAATAGTGAACACGGTTATTATTTTTTCATTCTTTCGTTTCATTCTCCAGCACGATATCTTCTTCGTCATCCAAGGCATCGATTTCGTCGTCGGTTTCATCCACCAGAATATCTTCTGCTATGTCTACGGCAATGCTTTCCACGTCGTCGTTTTTCTCTTGAGAATTTTTCGTTTTTCTCTTATACAAATGTTCCGGATCAAAAAGTGCTCCGCAGGTGGGACAATTTATGGGAGATTTGTTAAAATCATAAAAACGAATATTACATGCTTGACATACTCTTTTTATGCCCCATTTCCTATTCGCCAAGCAGCATTCTTCCCCTGTATCCACGGAATTACATTTTTCTCTTTCCATTTTGTTCTTCCCCATCAAAACTTAAAGTTTGATTCTAGATGCTAGACTACTCTAAAGTCAAATAAATAGCACTACATTTTTTTGGTTTTTGTTTCCATAAACTAATTACGTATCCACCCAGGCCAGATCCTACGGGTTTTGCTGCGACGGCTCCGTTACTCATCAGGACATTTATATGCTGCAATAAATTTTCGTCGCAGAGTCCCCAGCCGCAAAAAACATCGTTTCCCAGCAGAATTCCTTCTTTTAACTTAGCGAAATCTGCGTTTTTTACGCCTTGTTCGCAAAGATCCGCCGCCAAATTCATTTGCGCATCCAATTTCTCGGCCATCGAAGCATTTTTCGCCCAGAGATCCGCGACAATTGCAGCACAGCTGGACGTCGACGAACCGCAACCGGAATATGTTAGCATCAAATGCGATAAATCGGGATTCTCCAAGACATCAATCACACGATTATGCTGAAATACCACCGGTTTATTTAGCATAGCGACAGCAACATCCAGGCCACTGCTTTTGCCATGAAACGTATCTTCTAGTCTACAAGCCAGTGCAGAAACATTTTCGCAGAATCCCCAATGTCCAAAAATAGCAGCGACGTTTCGGCATAGCGCTGCAGAGCTCCCTAGCCCCGATTTCACCGGAATATCGCTTTTTACGGTAAATTCTCCGCGAATATTTTTAAAATCGACATTCGTCAGTGCCGACGCCTGCTGCAATAACAGAGCAAACACTTCTCCGTAATTGGCGTCATTTATACATAATTTATCGTCTTTTTCATAAATCACAGAACATTTGTAATGGGTCAATGGAAAGGCAATGGCCTTCCCTCCTCTAACTACTGTATGTTCTCCGGCCAATATCCATTTAGCGTAACTAACAAACTCCATTTTATTTCCATGATAAAACTTTCATCGCATTATGCGGCAGATTTTTTGCTTTTTCCAGTCAAGAACTATATCATCTTGCTCCATTACCGTCTTAAACGATGTCTTCTAATGCAACAAGTGACTAAGTACTCAGAAGCTATATTTTCAATTTTTTATTGACTTTCGTTTGAGCGTATGTTTTTTATTGTAACTATGTTGCAGATGAACACACAACCTAGACAGAGGGTGTTTATTAGTGTTTTGTGCTGCTCGCAGAATATACAAAAATTTAGTGTTAGCAAATAAAAAAAACGAGTAAATCATAATGACAATCGATATATTGAAAAAATGTGGAACCGATGCGCTGTTGTATAAAAAATCTAGTGGGTATTCGCATCTTATTTTGGATGAAAATGAAAATTTATTGCAAGCTATCTGTGGACTAAAAGCTTCCGCTGGAATTGTCGCTATGACGCAAAATGAAAATGCATTATTCGTAGACGGACGTTACACCGTTGCAGCAAAAAAATACGTGGATACAAAAAAATTCGAGATCCTTAATCTAAATTTTTCCAACTCCATTGAATGGTTAAAAGAAAAAATATCGCCTGGTTGCTCAATTGCCTATGATCCAAGATTCGTAACTCATTTGGAATTGGAAAAATTGCAAAATGAACTCCGTCATTACACTCTAAAAAGCATCGATTTGAAAAAAATATTCGGTATAAAAAATCAAAAACGACCTCTCAATATTTCCCATCTGCGTGAAAAGCCGCAGGAATGGAAGCTTAATTACATTTTAGAAGTCATTGCAAAAAACAATTTGGACGCATATTTGCTTTGCGATCCGGCCAGTGCCTGCTGGCTCGTGGATATGCGAGACTTCGATACCAAATACACTGCAATTGTTCTTTGTTATCTGCTGATCACAAAAGACGGAAAAATTATTTCTTATCTCGATAAAATTTATAATTTTGAAAAATCGGCAACGTTAAAAAGTCAGCGGCAACTTGAAGAAGATCTAAAAAAATACGCTATCATCGGAATGGATAAATGCGAAACGCCCGCAGTCATTCGGCATGATAATTTTTTGCACATAAAAAATCCGTGTATATTGCCGAAATCCATCAAAACCGAAGCGGAGATCAGCAATATCCGAGGCGCGGCCATGAAAGATTCCGTAGTCATCATAAATTTCCTCCATTGGATATACGCGAATCATGTCCATGGCATGACCGAGAGACAAGCCGCTGAAAAAATATTGCATTTCCGACAGCAACAGCAAGATTTTCTGGGAGAAAGTTTTCCATGCATAGCGGCAGCCGATGAAAATGCAGCAATGATCCATTATGCGCCCGATGAAACCGACTGCGTCATAAAAAATGTGCTGCTGCTGGATTCCGGAGGACAATATAAATTTGGCACCACCGACATTACCAGAACAATATGTTTTTCGGAACCTACGGAGGAGCATAAGACGCTCTATACACTTGTGCTGAAGGGACATATCGCTGTGGCTAATGCAAAATTACCCGTGGGAGCGATGGGATCCTGGCTGGAACCACTATCGCGGCAACATCTCTGGAATAATTTTCTGGATTACAATCATTCGACCGGACATGGCATAGGATATATGTTAAATGTCCACGAGGGCCCTCTAAGCATATCGAAAAACTGTTGCATATCGCTGAAGCCCGGCATGCTATTGTCAAACGAACCTGGATATTATCGAGAAAACGACATCGGCATACGTCTTGAAAACATGATGTTCGTGCGCGAAGCCTGTGTGGGATTCTTGGAATTCGAAACCATATCGCTGGTGCCGTTTGACGCAAGATTCGTAAACAAATCGCTATTGTCCAGAGATGAAATAGATTGGCTTTGCAGATATCATTCGGACATAATAAGCAAAACAATTACACGACTTTCGGAAGATGTTGCTCGCTGGTTGGCCAATTATTGTGATCCATGGTTGCATTGATCCGCGCCAATCGCGTAATTTTCCGTATGAAATTTGTTTTTGCTTCCGAATAAATATCTCTGTTGTGCATAAATTTTTGACTCAGAATTTTTTTCAGCTGATCGTATTCCTCTGCCACTTTTGGATTTTTCCGAAGGTAATCGCAAAAATATAATTCGTCCCAATCGTTTAATGGTCTCACATGCAGATGAAATATTTGTCCAAGAAATCCTGTCGGAGTATATCCTTTCAAAAAGACGAAGTTTGCGTCTGATTTTACGCAGATATACCCGATAGACTCAATTTTCTTTTTCAGATCTCCTATGACAACATCGCGGGGAATTTCCAACAATATATCAATAATGGGTTTGGCAACAAGTCCTGGAACAGTCGTACTACCAAAATGATTTATGCGGGCAATTTTATCGTGTCCCAATTGTTTTTCCAGCAATTGTTTTTCCAGTGCATAAATTTTTGCCCAGTTCTGCTGATGTTCACTCATAATTACGGGAAATATTTTCCATAGATCCTCATCGAACAGGCCAAACAGTGTTTTCGTCATCTTTTTTCCTTTTGCAATTGATATGCACTTTCAAACAATGTTTTTGTCATATTGCATATCTAGCGAAAAATTCGTTCCTGGACTATTTTCATAATTCTGGAAAAAACTTTCTGCTCGGAACCGGCTGCCTTCACGACCACGGATCTGAACGAAAAAATTTCTGCAGTTTTTTGAAAGCCTTTTCTTATCAGGTCGTGTTCGTTTTTTTTCATGAGGTCGTATTCGTCCAGAATTAATTTTCGCATTGACAATCTCTCGATGGAAACGCTCGGAGCGACGTCCAAAACTATTGTAAGGTCCGGTTCGAAGTCTCCGATGGTGATTTTTTTCAGCGTCATGATATCTTCGAACGAAATTTTTTTCAGCACTCCCTGATACACCAGAGATGAGTCATAGAATCTGTCGCTTATGACGAAATATCCTTTATCGATCAATGGTTTTATCGTTTTCACAAAGTGGTCTCGGCGAGCGGCGAACATAAGCAGAGCCTCGCAGAGAGGATCCATGTCCGACGGCTTGCAAGACTTCAAGAGATTGCGTATTTTTTCTCCGACCACATCACCGCCGGGTTCGCGGGTCGTTTTCACTGTCAGTCCCATGGACTTGAGCGCATCGGCCAGCAGCGCCACCTGAGTCGTTTTTCCGACGCCGTCTCCTCCTTCGAAGGTAATAAATTTCCCGTTCATGGAGTCGCTTCCTTTGGTATTTGCGACGCAGCAGGAGTAGTTTCTTTCGGAGATTTGCTAAACAGATTCAACACCGATGCCCTTGCTCGCTCCCACATGGTTAAGCGCGGCACGTCGTCCAAAGCAAACACATCGTAGGTTTGGGAGACAAATGTTCCGTATTTGAAGATCATAGTGCCCAATTTATCGCCTGCCGCAATTGGAGCCTCAATGGGCTCGTTTACGTTCAGTTCGACCACTATACTGTTTTTATATTTTTTCAGAATAGGAATGGAGATATCTTCGTGAACACATATGCCGACTGCGTCACTTTTGCCGACCGACACTTTCGCATTGCCAATAGACTGATGAGACTTGGCAATGGCGACATTAATAAATGCGTTAAATCCCTGTCCCAGCAATTTATTGGCCTCTACAGTTCTCTGACGCACACTTTTGCAGCCGTTTACCACTCCGATGAGTCTTTTTCCGCTTTTCTTGGCAGAAACAACGATGCCATAGCCTCCGGCGTCTGTTTTTCCGGTCTTCAATCCATCGACATTCAAAGAATTTCCCAGCAGAGTATTTCGATTTTCCTGGGTAATATCATTTACGGTAAATGTTTTTTCGGAAAAATAATGATAATACTGTGGAAAATCGCTCAGAAGATGTTTAGCAATGACAGCCAGATCCTCTGCGCTGGAATAATGATCCGCGTCCGGCAATCCCGTTGCATTTGTAAAATGAGTATTCTTCAGACCAAACATCTCTGCTTTTTCGTTCATAAGTTCGGCGAAGGCCTCTTCACTGCCAGAAATTTTTTCCGCCACAACGGTGCAGGCGTCGTTTCCAGAATGCACTATAATGCTTCGAATAAGATCCTCGACGCTTGCCAACGTGCCAGCCTTGAAAAAACTACGAGATCCTTCTTTGCTCTGAGCCAATTCGCTTACTGGAAGCTCGTCGTCCATTCTTAATTCGCCCTTGGTGATGGCTTCGAATAGCAAGTAAATGGTCATCAGTTTTGTCATGGAAGATGGGACGCAGCGTTCATCGGAATTTTTTCCGTACAAGCATTCTCCGTCATCGAAATCGATGAGCAGAGCCTGCTGCGCCTGTATTTCGTTGGCATTGATGGATTCATCTGCATTTTTTTTCTTGACAGGCAAAGGTTTCGCAGAAAAAATTTTCCCTGCTTTCGGCACGCTCCGTGAAATGCGCAGTGATTTTTTTTTCGGAAACCGCGCCGCTTCGCAATCTGAAATAAAAACAGAAAATGCCAACAGACTAAGAAAAAAAGCTTTTTTCATGAACTAGATCCCCCCAACAATCATTTCTTCCAGCAAAATCGCAGGCGAACCAAAACCGGATTTTATTTCCAGATCTGATCCGATTGTGCAATTAGAAAACATATCGATAAAATTCCCTGCGATAGTTATTTCGTGTACCGGATAGGAGATTTCGCCGTTTTCTATCCAGAATCCAGCGGCTCCCTGACTATATAATTTCCGGTTATGATATTCAAGCCGTTTCCCAGCACATCCACCACCAGAAGTCCTTGTCCTATGTTTTTCAGTAGATCTTCGAAGGATATGTCTCCGTTTTCTATGAACACTTCGTTGGGAGCGATTTCGTTTCCGTCGTATGCATTGGCCGTTGATGTTAGTCCCAATTGATTAGCGTATTTGGTATTCAGCAGGAAGGAGTTCACAATGCCGGAGGATATCAGCTTTGTGTTCTGGCATTCCAGGCCATCGGCGTCAAATGGACGGGAACGCAGTCCTCGGTCGAGATCGTATCGGTCCGACACACTGAGACGATCACTGAAAACCTGCTGAGACAATTTATCCTTTAGAAAGCTGGTTCCTTTTGCTATAACGGATCCGTTCAGAGCGTTCAGCATATTTTTCAGCAGGCTGCGCCCTACCCTCCTATGAAATAAAACCGGAACTCGGCAGGATTTTATTTTGCGAGATCCCAATTTTCGGACAGTCATGTCTGCTGCTTCCCGAGCCACCTGCTCCGGTGTTTTCATGTCTGCAACGTAGATGGTATTGGAGTAGCAGTAGTCCTGCTGCAGTTCTCCGTCTTTTTCTGCGAGTGTTTCGATGACTATGCCATTGACAGATCTATCATATTCGCCAAAAAAACCTTCGCTTTTCATGAGAACGGTTTTTATGAATTCATTTTCCATCCGCGCTCCGCCGGAATTCGTGATTCCATTGGTTTGCAGTGCCGTCGATTCGCATTTCATAGCTCCTTCTAGAAGATGCTCCCAGGGCACCTCCGTCGGATCAAATATATCTATCTTTTTGAAATTTTTGCATAATTTTGCTGCATCCGCCCTCGAATTCACGAGTTCTTCCGGAGAATTTTTTGCAGCAAAAATGGCTTTTTCCACAAAATTATCTTCCTGAAGCTCTTTCAGATTATTTGTGACGATATTCGCGCTTTTTTTCCCGATAAACACCCGCATATCGACGTTCATGACCTCCGACCGAGTTATATTTTCCAGCTTAGTCATGCGAGTGGCCACGGCAACGCCTTTTTTTTCCTGCAATTTAAGGTCTACGGCGTCTGCTCCCAGATTTTTTGCTTTTTTTATTAGATCCTGAAGAATTTCTATGTCCATGATTTACGCTCCGGATAATTTTTTCAGCAGTGTTGCCTGCACAATTGCGTCGGAAGTATCGACATTGCCGTCTTTTATCATTAGAGCGACAAAATTAAAGGCATTTCTCGCAAACAGCTGACTGGCATCCTGCGCGACACCGGCAGCCAGATCCGTATAGCCTATGATACTCACTCCGTTTATCTGTACGACCTCATTTTTTTTGGACATCGCACAATTCCCTCCGCTTTCAGTAGCCATGTCCACGATTACCGATCCGCTTTTCATGGATTTCACCATTGCTTCGTCCACAAGTCGCGGAGCTGGTTTTCCTGGAATCTGAGCTGTGGTGATCACTATATCCATTTTTGCGATAGTTTGAGCGAGTTTTTCCGCTTGACGTTTTTTATAGTCGTCGTCCATTTCTTTGGCATAGCCAGCTGCAGTTTCGCCGCTATCGCTGGCTTCGACAGAGATGAACGTAGCTCCCAGACTCTCCACCTGTTCCTGAGCGGCGCTTCGCACGTCGAAGGCAGAGACAACAGCTCCCAGACGCTTTGCCGTGGCAATCGCTTGCAGTCCAGCCACTCCGGCCCCCAGCACCAGTATCTTCGCCGGACGCACCGTGCCAGCTGCCGTCATCATCAGCGGAACCACGCGTCCGTAGAGATGCAATGCCTCCAGCACCGCTCTGTAACCGGCTATATTAGACTGCGAAGACAATACATCCATGGACTGTGCCCTCGTAATTCGCGGAATGAGCTCCAATGCATAGCAATTTACGCCGGCAGTCGATAATTTTTCCAGCGATTTTTCATGCTGAAACGGAGATAAAATGCCTATTAAATGACTACCCGCTTTGAATTTGAAATCTAGATCGAATTTAAAACAGGGCTCAAAATCCTCCATCGCTAAAAACGATGGTTTAATACAGACATAGAAATCGGCATCAGCCACAAATTTGGTTTTGGCGATTACGGCACCGGCACTAGCATATTCATCATCGGGAAAACCGGCCTTGACTCCGATATTTTCCGGCAGAACAACTTGCAGTCCCAGACCAATATATTTTTTGACGGTCTCCGGAGTAACGGCGACGCGTCTTTCTTTTTCATCAATGATCGTACTGATTTTCACAAAATAACTCCATAAACGACATTATTTAATACTTTCCACTAGACAATCCCTAGAAAAAGGCAATGCTCTGTTGTTTATACCACAAAAGTACCTCTTTAAAAAATGTCCTGTTATTTCCAAAGCACAAAAAATATCGGTATTTTGTGGATCATGGTTGCCAGAAACCAAAAAATCTGGTAGTCGAAAAAGTTTTTGCCGATATTCTTCGCCGGCTTCGAAGGTAACGGCACAGCCGGTTTTGGGAGAAACGTAGCCGAGACCTGTTGTAGCCCCTGTTAGAGCGCATCTGGTTAAATCCAGACCATATCCGACCTCGGACAAAAATTTTACCTCAAAAAAAACGTAATCCACTAGCCAATTTCCGCTGGGGATCGCCAGCAGCAGAGACTTTAACGACTCGAACAATTCCGGATGAGGAGCTTTCTCCGGCATTCCGTTTTTGCACATAGAACAGGCACTGTCGATGGCAAAAATTCCTGAGTTTTTTTGCAGCACATGCATAAAAGGAGAAAATATATTTTCGATGGAGAGCACTCCGAGCTGCTCTGAGGTTCGTCCGTTCCAGCGCACATCGCTTATGTCTCCGGACTGAATGGAGGATTTTAGTCCCCTCACCAGTCCGGAAGTTTTACCAATTGATTTATTAAATATGGTTGCTATTCGAGAATTCTCGGAAAACGGTTTCAGCGAAAGGATTATGCTTTCCTCTCTCCACTGCATTCACGACTCCCATTCGAGACCGCCGGAACAGTCCGCCGACCGTTCTATCTGTTTCATTTGCTCTCTTTGTTTTATCGAGCGGCAACTGCGTCTGATGCGGCAGTTTCTGTTTTATTTTTAGGAGTGCCGGTCGTTTTCTTTTTAGAAAAAGAGCTAGTTTTGGCAGATAGATCGCGGTCCAGCAGTTCGATAACCGCCATTGGAGCGGCGTCACCGTTGCGGAATCCGCATTTAATTATACGTGTATATCCGCCGTTTCTATTAGCATAGCGAGTAGCCAGAGGTCCACAGATTTTTGCCACCAATCCGTTATCTCGCAATTTTGCGAAGAGGTTTCTTCGGGCAGCAATGGTTCCTTGTTTTCCCATGGTGAGCATTTTTTCCACGTATGGTCTCAGATCCTTTGCCTTGGGCAGAGTCGTAACGATTTGCTCGTAGCCCAGCAAAGCTCTGGCCAAACCATTAAACAATGCTTTTCGCTGAGCGGTGGGTCTATTGAATTTTCTTCCACTAATTCTATGACGCATTCTGAATCTCCTTAAAATTTTTCGTGGGCACGTTTGGAGGCATCTTCCATATTTTCCAGAGGCCAACCGTTAACTTGCATTCCCAGATATAATCCCATTTGTGACAATACTTCTTTAATTTCATTGAGAGACTTACGTCCAAAATTTGGCGTACGAAGCATTTCACTTTCTGTTTTTTGCACGAGATCGCCGATGTAGACGATATTATCTCCCTTTAAACAATTCATTGAACGCACCGACAGCTCGAGATCCTCTACTTTTCTGAGCAAATTCGGATTGAACGGCAGAACCTGTTCCTTATCGATGTCTGTTTCATCAATTTCTTCTTCGAAGTTAATGAATTTCTGCAGTTGATCCTGCAATATTTTTGCAGCCATTGCGATGGCGTCATCAGGTTTTACGGAGCCGTTGGTTTCGACCTCGAGGATTAATTTATCGTAGTCTGTTGTCTGACCGACTCTGGTATTTTCCACTCTGTAGGACACTTTTTTTACCGGATTAAATATAGAATCGATGAACAGAGTTCCAACCGGAGCGACTTCCGTACGATTCTGAGGACCCGGCACATAGCCTCTTCCCAGGGACACGCTCATTTCCATGGAAAACGACGCTCCATCAGCGACAGTGCAGATATAATGATGCGGATTCAGAATCTCTATTTCCGGAGGCACCTCGCACATACCAGCAGTAACTTCGCATGGTCCTTTCACAGATACTTTCATTTTGTGAGGCGTATCAGTGTCCATTTTCAGCGGCATGGATTTTATATTGAGAATTATGTCAGTCACATCCTCCGACACTCCAGGAACAGTCGAGAACTCATGCAAAACGCCATCTATTCTTATGGACGTAACCGCAGCTCCCTTCAGCGACGACAAAAGAACTCTGCGAATAGCATTTCCCAAAGTCACTCCGAACCCTCGCTCCAGAGGTTCCGCCACAAATGCTCCGATCCTATTTGTGACATCGATCTCGGAATTGTCCACACTGTCAACCTGTAATTTATACGGTTTTATTAGATCCTGCCATTGTTTTCGAATCACTGTAAACCTCTCACTTCTTAAACTCTTCTACGCTTTGGTGGTCTGCATCCATTATGAGGAATCGGAGTGACGTCTCTTATGACGCCAACCACCAATCCCAGCGATTGGAATGTTCTCAATGCAGATTCCCTGCCGGAACCTGGCCCCAAAATCTCAACATCAACATTTTTCATGCCATGTTCCATTGCTTTCGCCGCAGCTTTGTCCGCCGCCATCTGCGCAGCATATGGAGTCGATTTACGTGATCCTTTAAAACCCAAACTGCCGGCCGAACTCCAGGCAATTGCATTACCATTCAAATCCGTAATGGTAATGGTGGTATTATTAAAAGTGGCATTGATATGAACAATACCGGAAACAACATTTTTTTTATCTTTTTTCTTAACTTTTTGAGTACCCTTGTAAGCCATAGTGCTAACCTCTTATTTCGTTACTTTTTTCTTGTCAGGAATTGCCCTTGCCTTTCCTTTTCTGGTACGGGCATTGGTATGAGTCCTCTGGCCATGGACCGGCAGACCTTTTCTATGCCTCAATCCTCTGTAGCAGCCGAGATCCATCAGTCTTTTGATATTCATGGTGACCATTCGTCGCAGATCACCTTCCACCTGATAATCTCGATCTATAACCTCGCGGATTCTTAGAATTTCATCTTCAGTAAGTTCAAATACTCTTCTAGAAGACGGGATGCTCAACTCTTTACAAATCGCAGCAGACCTCGTTGGACCTATTCCATATATATACCGCAGAGCGAACTCAACGCATTTTTTATCGGGTAAATTTACACCAGCTATACGAGCCACGAATTATCTCCTCTTTTTTACGCCAAAATCACGGAAAACGTCTTCGACGCTCCGTGCTACCTCATCCGGCGGTGCATCGCCGTGAACCTTTAATAGTCTATCGCCATAATACTCGGATACAGGCTTAGTCGTATTTTCATATTCTCGCAACCGACGTCTTATGACAGTTTCTTCATCATCTGCTCTCTTCACAAGAGCTCCTCCGCAGCGGGAGCATTCCGCAGTGGTATCCAAATGACCAAACACCGCGCTACATTTGGAGCACATTCTGCGACCGGAAAGCCTCGTTACCACAACTTCGCGATCCACATCTATCTCAACGATACGAATCGCGTCTCTCAGGCATCCAGAACCCAACTGGTCCAAGAACTTAGCCTGATCCACCGAACGAGGATAACCATCCAGCAGTACCATCGAAGTACCCTCCAGAGTCTTCGATAAATTCGACTCCACAACTCTGTTGACAATACTATCTCCAACCAAAGCACCAGATCCCACTAGAGAACTAACCTCGCGACCAAGTTCAGTTTCATTTTTTACTTCATTTCTTAATAAATTTCCAGTAGAAAAATGCACAACATCATAATTATCCAATAAATATTGTGCAACTGTTCCTTTTCCAGCCCCGGGAGCTCCCAAAAGCATAACAACTTTCACATCTTTTTTCGGATTTTCTATGCCGACGTCAGATCCATTTTCTTTTTTTCTACATCCACAACAACATCTCATTTTTTCTTTCCCATCTCCTTCAAAACGCCACGATACTGATGCGATAATATATGTGTATATACCTGCGAAATGGTGTCTATGGTGACGCCAACGATGATCAGCACTCCGGTACCTCCAAAAAGAAAATGCACCCCGAATTTCGACTGCATTATATCTGGAAGAATACACACAAACGACATATAAAGAGCTCCAATGGTCGTCAATCTGGTTAATATGTAGTCCAGATATTCCGCCGTGGCCTGTCCTGGTCTTACGCCGGGAATAAATCCTCCGGCTTTCTTGAGATTATCCGCCGTTTCCGTTGGATTAAACACCACAGCCGTATAAAAAAACGAAAAAAACATGATCATGCCGATCAATACCACCGAAAACCATATTCCGCCTCTGCCGAAGTCTACCAGAAAATCGAGCACGCCTCCACTTTTATCGTGCAGAACACCGGCCAACATCAAAGGAAGAGAAAGCAGTGAGTACGCAAAAATCGGCGGTATCACTCCTGCGGAATTTATTTTCAGCGGCAGATGATTCGAGTCCATGGCTTTTCCCTGCTGCGCCATCATGGCCTGTCGCTGAGGATAATGAATGGCGACTCTTCGCTGAGCTCTCTCCATGAATACCACAAATACTATGACCAAAACGGCAATAGCAAATATGGTTATCACAGCAAAAACCGATAGCGCTCCGGCTTTTCCCATTTCGAAAATATTAGCGATGCTAGCAGGCATACCGGCAACGATTCCGGAAAAAATTAACAGCGACGATCCGTTTCCGACTCCCCGCGATGTAATTTGCTCTCCCAGCCATATCAAAAACAGCGTGCCGCATACCAAAGACGGAATCGCTATCACCGGAAATAAACCGCCGATTCTCACAGGACCTCCGGGAATATTCATAAGATAAAGACTTATGCCATAAGCTTGAAACGACGCCACAAAAATTGTCAGATATCTCGTGTATTGATTAATTTTTTTTCGACCGGTTTCGCCTTCTTTTTTAAGCGCCTCCAGCGTCGGAGAAATCATAGTAAATAGCTGAATAATAATGCTGGAAGAGATATAGGGCATAAGGTTAAGAGCAAAAACCGTCATACGACTGAGCGCTCCTCCAGAAAACATGTTGAACATTCCGAGAAAGCCACCGCCGGACAAGTGTCTTTTGGCCAATTCGTCTATGATGGCCGGATCCAGACCCGGTAACGGCACATATGTCCCTATTCTGTAGACGAAAAGAGCCAGCACGGTAAAAATAAGCCTTTTTTGCAGATCTAACGCCTTGGAAAACGACTCCAAGCTGAAACCTCTGTCGAAAATAGATTCTGATGACATGAAATAACCCTCATATACTGCATAGAATTACCGCAACTGGACCGCTAAGGCAATCCCGGCAGTAATATCACGCTATTTGCACCTTTCCACCGGCTGCTTCCACCGCTTTCATAGCGGAATCTGTGGCATATCCAACCGTAATGTTCAGAGGAGTCTTCAACTCTCCCTTTCCCAACAACCGAAGCGTGCAGGCGCCACTTTTTACGGCATGCACGTTCTTCAAAATTTCCAAATTAATTTCCTGACCTGCAGCAATAATTTTTGCATCGCAGAGTCTCTGAAGATCGATAAGATTTATACAAGCAATGCAGGATTTATCGGCCTTGGACACGAAACCGCGCTTTGGAAGACGTCGATAAATCGGCATTTGACCTCCCTCGAACCACTTCACCTTGCCTCGGCCGGAGCGAGCTTTGCCTCCCTTATGACCATAGGAGCTAGTCTTTCCACAGCCGGAGCCTATGCCACGACCTATTGCTTTTTTATCTATTCCATTGCGAGCCTTAAGATCGCTCAATCCGACATTACTCATTTGCATCACCAACTTTTACCAGATGAGAAACTTTTCTTATAAGTCCTCTTGTACATCCATTATCCTGCAGAACGACTTTTCGTCCGATTTTTCCCAATCCGAGAGCTCTCAGACTAAGAACCTGTGATTTTTCGCAGCCTATGCCACTGCCGGTCTGCTGAACCCATAAAATTTTTTTAGCTTTCTCGCTAGCTTTCGTCATGATAAATCCCCACTATTTCGCTGCCCGACGAGAAGTGACTTCGCCGATTCTCTTGCCGCGCTTATTGGCTATGTATCTGGGAGAAACCACCGACTGCAACGCCTCAAATGTAGCCCTCACCATATTATGAGGATTCGCAGATCCCACACATTTGCTGACGACGTCCTGTATCCCCAACGCTTCGAACACGGATCTCATGGCGCCACCGGCAATGATCCCAGTACCGGCCACGGCAGAACGTAGCACTACCTTACCAGCTCCGAATCTTCCAAACGAATCATGATGCAGAGTACGACCTTCGCGCATAGGAATTCTCACCATGGATTTTTTCGCCTTTTCAGACGCTTTTTTCACGGCATCGGAGACCTCTCTTGCTTTACCACCGGCAAAGCCCACTCGTCCTTTTCCGTCTCCAACAACGACCAGAGCCGAGAACGAAAATCTTTTTCCGCCCTTCACAACCTTGGCCACACGATTTATGGAGACCAGTTTTTCAATATAAGCTACTTCTTCGCGACTCATAAAACCATTCCCTAAAATAATAATCCACCACTGCGTGCACCGTCTGCCAGAGCCTTTATTCTACCGTGATAGCTATAGCCTCCGCGATCAAACACCACCTCTTTTATACCAGCCTCGATGGCTCTTCCGGCCAGCAAAGTCCCCACTCTGACAGCAGCATCATAGTTGGACGACTTCCCTCCTCCACAAAGAGATTTATCCACCGTAGAAGCGGCACAGAGAGTTTTTCCACAGGCGTCATCTATGATCTGAGCATATATATGACGCTCCGACCTAAAAACCGACAGCCTTGGTTTACCAAACGACTTAATTCGCGTTTTGTATCGCACCCGATTCGCTCTGCGAACGAAATTTTTACTAAACCTGGACATGGCTACTTCTTCTTCCCTTCTTTACGATACACATACTGACCATCTATGATCACTCCTTTTCCCTTGTAAGGCTCAGGAGGTCTATATTTCTGGAGTCCCTTTACCATTTCGCCCACCAGCTGTCTATTGGCGCCAGATACTCTGATCACCGTAGGAGCCTCGCAGACAACCGTCAATCCCTCTGGAATCGCCACAACCACCTCATGGCTATAGCCGAGGTGCAGCACAAGATTTTTTCCCTGTACACTGGCTCTGTAGCCGACTCCAACCAGATTCAATTTTCTGGAAAAAAGAGTGGTTAGCCCATCGATATATTTCGAAACTATGGCGCGACATGTACCCCACATGGATCTGGAAACTTTGTCGTCTCCCGACGGCCTAAACGTTATTCTTTCGCCGGTTACTTCAGTAAGAACGCTGTCGTGCACTTTAAAACTGAATTCGCCGTTCTTCCCCTTCCCCATCAATACGCCGTTCACAAACGAAACGCTTACGCCCGATGGGATATTTATGGGATGTTTTCCAACTCTAGACATTTTTAGAATACCTTACACAAAATTTCGCCGCCAACATTATTTTCCTTCGCCTCAGCATAGGACATAATTCCCTTGGACGTGGACAGCACATAAATGCCAAAACCATTGAACACAGAAGATATCTTCTTCAACTTGGAATAAACTCTGCGACTCGGCTTGGATACCCTATCCAAAACATTAATCACGGGTTTTCCTTCATAGTATCTCAGACTCACTCTGAGAAAATTTCTGTTATCTTTTTCCACCTCTTTGAAACCGTTTATGTAGCCTTCCCTTTCCAGAACGCGCAAAATACCGGCTTTTATTTTGGATGATGGGATATCAACTGTTTCAAAATAACGCTGACAGGCATT
>JAITDB010000026.1 GCA_031282785.1 Holosporaceae bacterium | reverse complement strand
TTTCCTAAATTGGGATTCAGAAATATGGGTATTTTTTATGTATCTATTTTTCATTGATATATCCTACCTTATTGGGCTAGAAAATCAATCTAATCTACTCTTGAACCTAATTTTTTTGCTTTTTGTTGATAGTTTTGCATCTATCGGAGGAGATATAGCTGTTTTTTAGTTCAAATATTAGCACTTGATTGTTTCTCTGCTTTAAGTTTGAATTATGTTGAGAAAAACAATATAATCTGTCTCGGAATATTAGACTTAGGAGTAATAATGAATATTCGGTTACCATTTGATCGCGAAGCTTGGAAGTTTGCAGCTATTTTTGCTGTTGCAGCTATTTTATTGGGACATATAAGTCCTAATCTCGGGTGGGGCGGATTTATAGCAACGGTCTGTTGTTTATTATTTTTCAGAGATCCGGAGCGAGTGCATCCTCTAAAAAAGGATGTTGTCATTAGTCCTGCCGACGGCATAGCGATAAAAATTTCCGAAGGTGACGTTTCATCTGAGCTGGAATTGGAAGGTAGCTGGAAAAAAGTTAGTATTTTCATGAGTATTTTTGATGTTCATATTAACAGGACTCCAGTATCTGGTATTGTGGAAAAAATCATCTATACGCCGGGAAAATTTTTCAACGTTACTCTGGATAAGGCGAGCGAATACAATGAGCGCCAAGCGACCTACATGAAAACCGCTGACGGCATCACTGTTGTATTTGTGCAGATAGCCGGTCTGTTGGCGAGAAGGATCCGCTGCGATGTCCGCGAAGGTCAAGAACTGGAAATGGGAGATCGCGTTGGCATCATAAGATTCGGCAGTCGCGTCGATGTATATTTTCCGAAGACGGCGGAGGTGCTCGTGGAAGAAGGGCAGGTGATGGTGGCAGGCGAAACAATACTCGCTCAGCTAAAAACCAAAAATTAAAGAATTTGTTGTTGTAGTACACATGGAGAGAAAGTTATGGATATACTTGAAACGGAAAACATTCAGCCGAAAAAAAGGGTACCGTTTACCCGAATTTTTCCTACAGTCATAACGATTGCCGCATTTTGTTTTGGCATGACGTCTATCAGATTCGCTTTGTCTCACAAGTGGGAAATGGCTGTAATGTGCGTTTTGATATCTGCGCTGCTGGATTCCTTCGATGGAAGAGTGGCTAGAATGCTTGGACAATCCTCTCAATTTGGAGCAGAATTGGATTCGCTGTCGGATTTGGTTTGCTTCGGTGTAACGCCGTCTCTGCTGCTGTTTTTTCGATCCGCGCATGCTCTGGGAAATATCGGCTGGGGAATCTGCATGTTTTTCACGGTCTGCTGCGCACTTAGACTCGCGAGATTCAATGCTACACAGATTTTGAACGAGCCTCAACCTGAATGGCAAAAAAAATATTTCACTGGAATACCAGCTCCTGCCGGCGCAATTATCGCGCTTTTTCCGTTTATTTTGCATTTTTCTACTGGCAGCGCATATTTTTTGAATGAAAAAAATGTTTTTTTTGGTCTTTTTCTTTCCGGAGTACTCATGGTAAGCACAATAAAAAGTATTTCCTCCAAGATGATAGAGATAAAAAACGGCTTTGCATCTTTGGAACTGTTGGGCATAAGTTTGGTGATAATCTGCCTCATAACCGGGCTATGGCTTACGCTGACAGTGCTGGTTTCTCTGTACATAGCTGTCATTCCCTACGGTGCTTACAAATATGCTAAGACGGCGAAGGCAGAAAAAGAGTCGTCTGCTTTTAAACAAGTTTCCTAGATATGAAAAGATATGTTGTTCTAGCAATTATTATATGTTCTTTGTACGTATTTTTTTCCGGGGTTCGTCATTCTCGTCCCAACGAAAGCGAGTTGTATCAGGAACTTTCGCAAATTGATTTTGGTCCTTTCGATCGGGAAAAAATTCTCTACGTAGATATGGGTATCGATTATATTCCCCATGAACTAATCGAATTATTTGAAGATTTAACTGGAATTCGCGTAATTGTGGATATTTTTGACTCCAACGAAATTCTCGAGGCAAAATTATTGGCTGGCGGATCCAGATATGACATGGTTTTTCCAACGGCGTGGCCGAATTTTTCTCGTCAGCTGAAGGCGGGCATCTATCAAAAAATCGATAAGACGAGGATCGACCGAAAAATATTCGATCCGGATATTCTTGCTCGATTATCGGAGGATGACCAAGAAAACGACTATGCTGTTCCGTATCAATTTGGCATATCTGGCATTGGCATGGACGAAAGCATCGTGGACAGTCTTGTGCCTGACGCTCCCAAGGATAGTCTAGCCATAATATTTGATCCGGTCTATGCGGAAAAAATCAGTAAATATAGAATATCGTTATATGAGTCTCCGTCTGAATTGTTTCCGGCTGTGCTGGCGTACTTAGGACTCAATCCGGAGAGCGAAAAAGAGGAAGATATTCGCAAGGCCTCCGAACATTTGAAAAAAATCCGCCGTTATATCTCGAAATTTACCGCCTATGGCTTTGAGGATATCGCTTCAGGAAACGCCTGCGTTACTCTGAGCACGTCCGGCGACATAATCAGAATACGGTCCGACAATAAAAAGCCTCAGGTGAAATTTTTTCCGCCGCGAGAGGGGGCGTCACTGTGGGTGGACGTCATTGCCATTCCGAACGGAGCGCGCCATTTGAGAAACGTCTACGCATTTATGGGATTTTTATTTCATCCGAAGGTAATTGCGCAGGTCACCAACCAGACTTCCCGCGCAAATGCCGTGACCGCTTCAGCGCAATTCGTGACCGAAAATCTGATAAACGATGCTAACATATATCCAAACGCCGAAATCCGAAAAAAATGCTACACTGAGAAAACTTTGGATCCGAAAATAGAATCTCTGAAAACACGCCTGCTGACAAAAATAAAATCGATGGGAACAGACGAATATGAATAAATTCCTCAATCAATTTTTTCAAAACCAGACCAACTCTGCACAGCGACATAGATATCTGCGTTTTTTTTGGGGTAAGGGGAATTTTTTTAGCCATGCAACGATCTCTTTCTTGCTTTTTTTTTGCCTCTCTTCCTGCACGTCCTATAAAACACCGGAACTGCCAGATCTGAATGCCGAGTCGTTTTCCTATGAGGCCATGATGAAAAAACAGGAAGAATTGAAGCAAAAAGCCATATTAATACGAAAAAAAAACTCCGAGCTCGATGATTGAGTTCATTAGATTTATAGCTCGGGTTTTTCCTGGGAATCAGACGCATCTCGATACAGTTTCAGCTGCGACATTGCCTCTCCAACGACCATCGCTGCAGCAACGGCCATGTTCAGGGATCTGCGCTGCGAAAGCATGGGAATCCTGACTCGATATTTCAGACGGATAAGATCTTCCGGCAGAAAACCATAGTGCTCAGATCCTACCAGCAGAATGTCATTGATATCGTAGGAAAAATCATGATGAGGTACCGAAGAAATATGCTCATTTGAGTCCAGTGCAATGATTCTTCTGTCCTGGTATTTTTTCCAAAAGGCGTCGAAGGAGTCGTGCAAAAAATAATCTGCCGTTGCTATGTAGTCCATGGCGGCCCTTCTCAGATTTTTATTGCTGAATACGAATCCAAAAGGCCGAATTAAATCCAGTCTAAAACCAAGACATGAGGCCAATCGCAATAATGTGCCAGTATTTTGAGGAATTTGCGGATGATACAGCGCGACATTCAGCATGAAAATTTTTCCGGCTCTACTCCTGATTTTTGATTTCGTATAGCAGCCACTTGGGATTGCCAGATATTTTTTTCCGACTGAAGGTCCAGATATCGGTGCGCGTTTCCACGTAGTCGGAGCTTCCCTCAATGACCTCACCTAGATGATTTTTCAGGACATTGCTCTGTTCCGTGACGAATTTTACGTCGAGAAATACGTCATTACTCTTAACGGCGACGTCGATTATCTCGGCACTGATAAATCTCACCAGGACTCCTTCCAATTTCTCTCGTTTATTTTTTCTATCGTCGATGGCCATGGAAAAAGCGCTGTACATTCTTTGGCACAGCAGATCGTTCAGAGTGATTTTATCTTCTTCGGCGTAGGCTGCAAAAATTATTTCGAAGGCCTTTTTGGCTTTATCCAAAAAATCTTCTGCATTAAAGGTCGGGAAAATCTCCGATACCGTTTGGATTTTTTCCTGCATTTTTACAGCGGACGAGACTTCTTCTACGGTATTTTCGCTGCCGAAGATATCGTTTTTGACGTCTGCTTTAAATCCGATATGCATGCCCAAAATATTATTGAGGCGTATTAGCAGAAACACCGTTATGCATATGAAAAAAATCAAGCCAAACATATTATCATAAATATCCTAGGAATAAATTTTTGGGAGTGTAACGCCGATTTGTCCCATATATTTTCCGTTTCTGTCTTTGTAGGAAACGTCGCAGGTTTCCGAAATTTTGAAGAACAGAAACTGACATGCTCCCTCATGGGCGTATATTTTTGCGGGGAGCTGAGTGGTATTCGAAAATTCCAGCGTTACATGTCCTTCCCATTCTGGCTCGAGAGGAGTAACGTTTACGATGATGCCGCATCGGGCATAGGTGGATTTTCCCACACACAGCACGAACACATCCCTCGGAATGCGAAAGTACTCGATGGTTCTGGCAAGGGCAAAGCTATTGGGTGGAATAATACAGCAATCGGTTTTGCGGTCTATGAAACTTTTGGCAGAAAATTGTTTAGGATCCACGATGGCATTATCGATGTTAGTGAAGATCTTGAATTCGTCCGAGACTCTTGCATCGTATCCGTAGGAAGACAATCCATAGGAAATTATTGATTTTTGACTCAATTTATCCACGAATGGATCTATCATAGCATGTTTTTCCACCAGTTCACGTATTAATCTATCGCACAACAACATATCTATTATCCTAATTTTATCCTAAATTGGCGCCTCCGACGGTTATGCCGTCGATTAAAACACTTGGTTCTCCTACTCCGACCGGAACCCACTGGCCGTCTTTTCCGCAGGTGCCGATTCCCGGATCCAGAGCGAAGTCATTTCCCACCAGAGAAATTTTTTTCAAGATGCTGGGCCATCTCCTATGAGCATTGCTCCCTTTACCGGAGCGGTTATGCGGCCGTTTTCTATCAGATAGGCCTCGGAGGCAGAAAAAACGAATTTCCCAGAGGCGACATCTACCTGACCATCTGCAAAAGATTTTGCAAACACTCCTTTTTTTACGCTGCCGATCATTTCTTCAAAGGAATTATTTCCGGACAGCATAAAAGTATTCGTCATACGCGGAATCGGAAGATTTTCATAATTTTCGCGGCGACCGTTACCAGTGACTTGCTGTCCCATGAGCTGAGCATTCATGCGATCCTGCATAAATCCGACCAATTTTCCATTTTCTATGAGGACATTGCGCTTCGATGGCGTTCCTTCGTCGTCTACGTTAAGGGAACCGCGACGCTTCTCGATGCTGCCGTCGTCAATCACTGTCACGCCTGATGCAGCGATGTGTTCTCCCAGTAAATTGTGGAAAGAAGACGTTTTTTTGCGAATGGCGTCTCCCTCCAGTCCGTGACCAATGGCTTCGTGCAGTAGAATACCGGTCCAGCCATTGCCCAACACGACCGGCATTTCTCCCACAGGTGCTTTAATCGCTTCCAATTTCACGTTTGCCTGTCGCAGTGCTTCATCTACGTAGGATTTCATGACGGATTCGGAAATTAATGGCCCATAGTCATAACGTCCTCCACCCGAATGAACACCTGATTCCAGAAGTCCGTTTTTCTCGAGCACAACGGATACGGTCAATCGCGCAAGAGGTCTGAAATCGATGTATTTTTCGCCGGAATCTTTAAGAATGCTCACCACCTGCCAGGAGCTGGCCAAAACGGCTATTACCTGTCGGATATGCGGAGATTTCGAGCGAGCGTAAGCATCAATGGATTTCAAAAAAATTATTTTATCTTCCAACAATATGGAATTTATAAATTGCTGCGGAGCATATAAATTGCGAGAAGAATCTGCGTTTTTTATCTCGATGGCAGGATGGCTTTCGGAATATTCCGCATTAACGACGCCCACTGCTCTAGATATAGAAGCTATGTCCAAAGAAGACGAGTAAGAATAACGAGACGCTTCTCCCCTAAAGCTGCGCAGACCGAATCCTCTTTTTCCACTAAAACGGGGCGTTTGCACTTGACCGTCTTCAATGCGCAGAGCTTCATCTTCCCGGTATTCTATGAATAATTCTCCGGAATTTCCGTTGCAAAACGCGTTCAGCGCTACTTTTTCTAGACCGTCCAGATCGCAAATGCCTCTAAAAAAATTCTCCTGCGACGACATAATATATTTTTCCTTATATTTCAGTCTTATTTGTTATCTTCTGCGCTGCCGATGCGTTTTATTTGCGAGACAGCGGCGTCCAGTTCGACCTGCGTACAAAATCCCAGCAGAACCGGATCCTTCGGACGAATTTCGCTCATGCGTGCGTGAGTCTTGTCCCGTACCGCCTGTACCGTGGTTTTTGTGGTGGAAACCAAAGAACATATGCTGGAATCCGGCAAATCCGGAAAAAATTTGATCAGCCACGCAATTGCGTTGGGACGCTCCTGTCTCTTCAGCAGAGGAGTGTATTTTTTCTTGGGCTTGGGATTCGCTACAATAATTTTTTGCGTCGCCATAGTCAATTTTGCCGTTGGTTCCTGCGAGCAGCGTTCTATTTCTTCCCGCGTTAACTGTCCGAGATTCACTGGATCAATGCCGATCATGCCGGCCGAAACTTGCTCGTCGGCTAAAGCTTGAACTTCCAGCGGATGCAGTCCGCAAAAACTCGCTATCTGCTCAAATGTAAGAGCTGTATTTTCAATTAACCAAATCGCGGTGCCCTGAGGCATAATAGGTGTTGCCATAGTTCATATCCATTCATAATCTGCGAGCATTCTACACGTTTTAGTTACGAAGCACAATAAATCTACGTTATATCGAAACCGACATTTTTAGAAGAAAAACTTATTTTTTGTGGATTTCACGAATATTTCGCTTTTTCTACCAGAATAATTTCCCAAACATAGGTATTTTTTTTTGATGGTTCTTTCAACGATTGCGAAAAAAACGAATTTTAACAAGGCTATTTGCAAATTTAAAATTTTTTCGAAAAAAATGAGAAAAAGTGGTTGACGAGGGTCGGAGTTTTATGTATAAATGCACTCACGATCTTTGAAAAAGTTAACAGACGAAAATAGAAGAAGGGATATGTAGATGGCGCAATTAGAGCCTTATACATATCAGATCTTGCGTCAGATATGATATGAGGCTAGGACGACTTAATAGTCGTTTAACTTGAGAGTTTGATCCTGGCTCAGAACGAACGCTGGCGGCACGCTTAACACATGCAAGTCGAACGAGATTATGGGTTCGCTCATAATTTAGTGGCGCACGGGTGAGTAACACGTGGCTACCTGCCCATCGATGGTGGATAACTCCGGGAAACTGGAGCTAATACAGCATACGCTCGAGAGAGGAAAGGCCGAGAGGTCGTCGATGGAGGGGGCTGCGTCTGATTAGGTAGTTGGTGAGGTAACGGCCCACCAAGCCGATGATCAGTAGCTGGTCTGAGAGGATGGTCAGCCACACTGGAACTGAGATACGGTCCAGACTCCTATGGGAGGCAGCAGTGGGGAATATTGGACAATGGGGGCAACCCTGATCCAGCGATGCCGCGTGAGTGATGAAGGCCTTAGGGTTGTAAAGCTCTTTAGACAGGGACGATAATGACGGTACCTGTAGAATAAGCACCGGCTAACTCTGTGCCAGCAGCCGCGGTAATACAGAGGGTGCTAGCGTTGTTCGGAATTACTGGGCGTAAAGGGCGTGTAGGCTGTTGCGTAAGTCAGATGTTAAAGACCCGGGCTTAACCTGGGGGGTGCGTTTGATACTGCGTGACTAGAGTGCAGGAGAGGAGAGTGGAATTTCCGGTGTAGAGGTGAAATTCGTAGATATCGGAAGGAACACCAGTGGCGAAGGCGACTCTCTGGACTGCTACTGACGCTGAGGCGCGAAAGCGTGGGGAGCAAACAGGATTAGATACCCTGGTAGTCCACGC
>JAITDB010000110.1 GCA_031282785.1 Holosporaceae bacterium | reverse complement strand
ATCGAACACTTCTGGAGTTGGTTAAAAAGAAAAATCAGATCATTAAAAATTAAATTCACTTCTCTAGATGATGCCATATACTACGCACTATCATGGTGAACCATGTATATTAGTCGGTTTTATCAAAGGATGCAAAATCGCTATAATTCAGCAAGGTAATGGGCTATTTGTAACGAGATCTGGTATCAGATATATTCTGCTTTAAATTTCTGATGTACGACATGTTCCGACGCCAATTCGGACAGAAATCTCGATGGAGGGTTCGCTTGCCATTGATTGTATACTTTTCTATTCATGGCGTAGGTGATAAAAGCGTATTTTTTGGCTCGTGTTAGGCCGACGTAGGCTAATCGTCGTTCTTCCTCAAGATTTCCCTCATGCAGACTCATGTTGTGAGGAAAAATTCCTTCTTCCCAGCCGGCCAGAAACACAGCTTCGAATTCCAAACCTTTGGCGCTGTGCAGTGTCATTAGACTGACGAGATCGTCACCACTGTTGCGCTGAGAATCGGTCACAAGACTAACATGTTCTATGAATGTGGGAAGATCTTCGAAGTCTTCGAGCGCCATCAACAACTCTTTTAGATTTTCTTCTCGCGTTTGAGACTCGAGGGTTTTCTCATTTGTCAGAGCACTGAGATATCCGGTTTCGTCCAGTATAATTTTTGCCATTTCAGCCGGAGATAGATCGCTTTTTTTTCCCATGGACTCTATGAATTCCACGAAAGTAGAAAGCGAGCTCGTTACCGACGGACGAAATTCATTACTGACCAGCATTTCTTTCGCTGCCTGAAACATCGAAATATTATTTTCAATGGATCGAGTGTGCAACTTCGCCATAACGGACGCTCCAATGCCTCTTTTGGGAACATTAACGATGCGCTCGAAGGCAAGACTGTCGTTGGGCTGATAGATGAGTCTCATGTAAGCGATCAGATCTTTCACTTCCAGACGATCATAGAATTTCAATCCGCCCACGACTTTATAGGGAATGCCATAGGCGATCAGACGTTCTTCGAATTCTCGAGTTTGGAAGCCAGCTCGAACCAAAATGGCCATTTCACCGAATTTTACAAGTTTTTTTCTGAGCGCTTCTATTTTTTCAGCAACAATTTTTGCCTCGTCGAATCCGTTATATGCTCTCTGGATCAGCAATTTTTCTCCATTATCGCCGTCGGTCCATATGGTTTTCCCCAATCTATGTTTGTTATGAGCAATGAGCGAGGCGGCAGCTCCTAGAATATGTCCCACAGACCGATAATTACGCTCGAGTCGGACAATTTTCGTGTTTAGAAAATCTTTTTCGAAGCGGAGGATATTGCCTACTTCTGCGCCTCTCCAGCTATAGATGGCCTGATCATCGTCGCCGACACAACAGAGGCCAGCTCCGGTGGGAGAGAGCATTCTCAGCCACATGTATTGGGTCATATTGGTGTCTTGATACTCGTCTACCAGTATGTATTTGAATTTTTCCCGATATTTCTGAAGAACATGACTGTTTTCCTTAAAAATGCGAATTACGTACATTAGTAAATCGCCGAAGTCCACGGAATCATAGCTGAAAATTCGTTCCTGATAGATGGCGTAGACGCGTCCGTCGAGGGATGTGGCGTCGATGCGGGGATCATTAGGGCAAATACACTTGTCTTTCCAGCGTGATATAGAGGTCATAATGGGATTTGCCTTTTTTTTATCAACGTTCAATTCTTTAAGTATTTGTCGAATGAGCTTCTGCTGATCGTCTATGTCGATTATGGTGAAATTATTGCTGAGGCCAATGAAGTCTGCGTTACTGCGCAGTATTTTTGCGCAAATCGAATGAAAAGTACCTAGCCAAACGGAGTCTGTGCCGGTGGTCATGCGCAAAAGTCGCTCTTTCATTTCCCGGGCGGCTCTGTTGCTGAACGTAACCGCCAGAATCTGAGACGGAAATGCATACCCATTTTCTATTATGTAAGCAATTTTGGAGGTGAGAACTTTCGTTTTGCCAGTGCCTGCTCCGGACAACACCAACAGCGCTTTATCAAGAGTGATTACAGCTTCTTTTTGCTCTGGATTCAATCCATTCTCTAAACAGTTGCCCATATCTAAGTTTTCAGCTGTGTTAATTTGCACTTTATTAATCCAATATTATTCCAATCTAAAAAAACTCATTTTTTTATTATTTATAGTTTGATATTGTAAAGCAAAATGGAGGCTTAGCAAATGGAAATATTTTTAGATACAGCAAATTTGGAAGAAATATCGCGTTATAGTGCTTTTATCGACGGCATAACCACCAATCCGAGCATAATGTCTCAGTATGCGTACAGCGAGCACTCTACGCTGATACGAAAAATATGTGCGGCGGTTCGGGGACCAGTGAGCGTGGAAGTCAACTCAGATGACGTCGCCGGAATGATAAAAGAAGGCCAAAAACTTGCCGCCATTAACAATAAAATCTGCATAAAATTACCTTGCACCTACGATGGCTTTATGGCCTCCAAGAAATTGTCCTCAGAGGGAATTCCTACGAACCTGACACTGTGCTTTTCTCCAACACAGGCGCTGATCGCAGCTAAATGCGGAGCAACCTACGTGTCGCCGTTCGTTGGTCGGCTGGAAGACAGCGGTCATGATGGCATTACGTTGCTGGAGGAAATCGCGGAAATATATCGGACAAATGATTACGAAACGAAAATATTGGCGGCGTCGATACGCAGCGTCAGTCATGTGATTCAAGCAGCTATGATTGGAGTAGGAGCGGTGACTGTGTCTCCTAACATACTAAAGC
>JAITDB010000079.1 GCA_031282785.1 Holosporaceae bacterium | reverse complement strand
ATCGAACATTAGGAATGCGATTTTATCCAGTCGATTATTCTTGCCTTCGACGCTGCTCCCACGTTTGTGGATATTTTCTCACCATTTTTGAAAATAACCAGTGTGGGAATACTCATAATGTTGTAGTTGGAGGCTATGTCCGGACTTGCGTCGATGTCTACTTTCACGATATCTATTTTGAGTTCCGCCTGAATGTCTTCCAGAAACGGCGATATCATGCGGCATGGACCACACCAGTCGGCATAAAAATCCACCACAACAAAATCTTTTTTCAGCACATCGGATTCGAAATTTTCATCATTTGTCGTAATCATTTTAGTACTCCCACTATTTAAATCTTTCAATTTTCACACTGCATTCGGCGAATTTTTTTTCAATTTTACAGTAGCCTCGATCCAAATGATAGACGCGATCGAGGACGGTTGTCCCTTCTGCCGCAAGAGCCGCCAGCACCAGACTAAAAGATGCTCTCAGATCTGTCGCATAGACCGGAGCTCCCAGCAATTGATCTACGCCGTAAATACACGCATGAGTGCCGGTAACTTTGATATTGGCTCCCATTCGAGCCAGTTCTGCCACATGCATAAATCTGTTTTCCCATATATGTTCATAGATATTGGATGTTCCGGATGCTATGCAGAGCAGAGCCATGCTCTGAGCCTGCAAGTCTGTCGGATATCCCGGAAAAGGAGCTGTCTCCAGATCAACGGGAGAAATTTTTTCTGCAGATTCTACTCGCAGACCGTTTTCGATATCTGTGAATATCAATCCGGCTTCTGTCATTTTTTCTATAAAGCCGGGCAGCAGCTCCCGAAAATTTCCGCCTTTCAGATCTACGCGGCCATGAGTAATTCCCGCTGCAATTGCGTAGGTACCGGCTTCAATTCTGTCAGGTACGACGGCATGATCGGCGCTGTGCAGACGCGTCACTCCATCTATCTCTATGGTAGCAGAGCCATGACCTGTGATACGTGCTCCCATTTTGTTTAGACATTTTGCCAAATCAACTATTTCAGGCTCTCGAGCAGCGTTTTTCAGGATTGTTTTGCCATCCGCTAAAACTGCGGCCATCATCATATTTTCGGTGCCAGTTACGGTGGGCTGCGGAAATTCAAATTCCGTTCCTTTCAGACCCTTCGAAGACGTGGCATGGATGTAGCCGTCCTTCAATGACACTGTAGCTCCCAGCGCTTCCATTCCTTGCAGATGCAGATCGACCGGACGCACGCCAATGGCACATCCTCCTGGAAGTGAGACGTAGCACTCGCCAAAACGCGCCAGAAGCGGTCCCAGCACCAATATGGAAGCTCTCATTCTTTTTACGATGTCGTAGGACGCTCTAAAATCATTGACGGTGTCTGCCTGCAACTCAACAGTGGAAGCATATGGTGAATCTGACTTCAAATGAAAACGAACTCCAATATCGTCTAGCAGCGATAGCATGGTTCTTACATCCTGCAGCGGAGGCACATTTCTCAGCACTATTTTTTCCGAAGATAGTAAAGTCGCCGCCAGCAGTGGCAGAGCCGCGTTCTTGGCTCCGGAAATCGGCACGACGCCGTCAACGATCTGCTTTCCCTGGATTCTGATTTTTTCCGTCATTTCTTTTCCACATTTGACACTCGAAAATACAATACAATGAACAGATTCCGTTTTCAATCAACAATTAGAGACGCTTACTACAAGATTTGTCTGAACTAATGCGCTGGAATCAAGTTTACGATACTCAAATATCAGCATGAATACGATATGTTGTCTTTTTGTCCCTGGTTATGCAGCGAACAACGTTTATAATGGGAGTGTTGCGAAAAATATACAAAATCACGGCAACTCATGAAAGGATTTTTACATTGGCCAGAATCTTAGGTATCGATCCCGGACTGCACAGAACCGGATGGGGAATTGTAGATTATGACGGATTTCATCTGAAATACGTGATTCACGGCGTCATCATTGCGGATCCTGCCCAAAAAATCGAAATACGTCTGAGACACATCTACAAAATGCTATCGGACGTAATCGAGGAAAATTCTCCCACAGAAGTGAGCATCGAGCAGGTTTTTGTCAATAATAATCCGCTGTCGTCGCTCAAATTGGGCATGGCTCGCGGAGTTGCTATTTGTGTCGCAAGCGTAATGGGTCTGAGAGTCACCGAATACACTCCCAATAAAATAAAAAAGTCCGTTGTCGGATCCGGACATGCCACAAAAGATCAAGTGTCAATTATGGTTCAAAAATTATTAAATTGTGGTAGTGTAAAACTAGACGCCGCAGATGCTCTTGCAATAGCTATTTGTCACGCGCATCATGCTACGTGCTATAAAATGATAATTGCATAAACTGGATTAAAAATGATCACTCATCTAAAAGGAATAGTTGAAAAAATATCGGATAACTCCGTTGTGGTGGACGTAAATGGAGTAGGGTATACGGTTGTTTGTTCATCGAGAACCGTGGCAGAAGCCAAAAAAGGAGGACCAATTCATGTTTTCACTGTCCTGAATGTGCGAGAAGACGCCTGGACCCTGTTCGGATTCATTTCAGAACAAGAACGACAGTGGTTCAATATGCTGACCTCTGTGCAAGGAGTCGGTGGGAAAGTCGCCATCGCCATATTATCGACTCTTGCCGACGACAATATCTACAATGCCTTCCTCAATCAGGACAAAGACGCGCTTACCAGAGCAGACGGAGTAGGTCCCAAGCTGGCTACCCGAATTATTTCTGAGCTGAAAGACAAAGTCGTGGGAAAAATCGAGGTCGGTACCTACGCAGCCCAAATTTCTCCGGAATCCGGAGTGCTGAACGACGTAATTTCCGCTCTGGTAAACCTTGGATACCAAAAATCAGACGTTTTCCGAGTAATTTCAACAATGCCATCGGAACCAAACGCAAAATTCGACGCTCTGCTGAAAGCCGTTCTGGCAAAACTTTCTTCCGGAGTCTTGCATGAATAAAAATATAAATCTGGAAGCCGAGCTGAATGAAAATGAATACGCCGACTATTCGCTGCGTCCAAATAATCTCAATGATTTTATTGGTCAGGAGCTTCTGAAAAATAATTTGCGGATTTTTATAGAGTCTGCAAAAAAACGCAATCGAGCCATGGACCATATTTTATTTTTTGGTCCACCTGGATTGGGAAAAACGACGCTATCTCAGATAATATCGAAGGAACTCGGCGTTGGATTCAAGGCCACATCCGGTCCGATTTTGGCGAAGGCGGGGGATCTGGCAGCAATTCTGACAAATCTGCATGAAAAAGACGTCCTGTTTATAGACGAGATTCATCGCATGAATCGTCTGGTGGAAGAAATATTATATCCGGCGATGGAAGACTTTCAGCTGGATCTCATGATAGGAGAGGGACCTGCAGCGCGATCTGTGCGCATTGATCTGCCGCATTTTACGCTTATCGGAGCCACGACGCGTTCTGGCATGCTATCGTCTCCGCTGCGGGACAGATTCGGTATTCCGCTGCGACTGGAATTTTATACACATCAGGAGTTGCAGATAATAATAGCGAAAAACGCACAAGTGTTGGGAATCCAGATATCCAGAGACGGATCCGAGGAAATCGCTCGCCGATCCCGCGGAACTCCCAGAATCGCCGGACGCTTGCTGAAAAGAGTACGGGATTTTGCTATAGTAAATAATTCTTCGATAATTGATAGAAAAATCGCAGATATGGCCCTGAAAAAACTGGACGTAGACGAAAACGGTCTTGACTCAATGGATAGGAAATACCTAAAATGCATATTCGAATTTTACGGTGGTGGTCCTGTGGGAGTGGAAACTCTGGCAGCAGTGCTCTCTGAAAAGCGCGACACCATTGAAGAAGTGATCGAGCCCTATATACTGCAGAGCGGACTTGTACAGAGAACCGCTCGTGGCCGTGTCCTTACGATAGAAGGTTATAGATATCTCGGCGTCACTCCAAAACAAAATGAAATTAGAGACCTATTTGAGGGAGATTTACTATGAGCGATCAGCTAGCAAGCATTGTCACGCTAACCAATGCCGCAGCCTCCGATGTCCATAATTTTTCGCTGTTGTCTCTGTTTTCACAGGCATCGCTTACGGTCAAGATCGTCATTGTGCTGCTAATCGGATGCTCGTTCTGGAGCTGGACCATAATCTTTGCTAAAACGTCGCTGATAAGAAGACTAAAAGCTACCGCAAATAAATTCGAAGACGCATTTTGGAATTGCGGATCTATTGAAATGTTCTTCGATAATATTGTTAATAGAGGAGAAGATCCGTTCGTGAACGTATTTATTTCTGGCATGAACGAATGGCACAGAGCAAAAAATAAAAAAACCCCGCTTAACGCAATTGCAATTCGAGAACGCATAGAAACCATGATGCGAGTTACTATTGGACGAGAAATCGATTTTCTCGAGCGACACATCGGATTTTTGGCCACCGTCGGATCAACGGCTCCATTTGTGGGACTATTCGGAACTGTGTGGGGAATCATGAACAGCTTCGAATCCATAGGGCTGGACCAGAATACCAGTCTGACCGCCGTCGCTCCGGGAATAGCCGAGGCACTTTTCGCAACAGCACTCGGATTGGTGGTTACTATCCCAGCTGTCATTGCCTATAACAAAATATCCGGAGAAATTAATCGCTACCAAAACAGATTGGACGCCTTCGTAGACGAATTTTCCACCATAATCTCCCGACAAATGGAAGAAGAACAGGGGTAATCCATGGCCATCAGCATAAGAAAAAATAAATCCAAAAGATCTCGACTCGTTCCCATGAGCGACATGAACGTCACTCCAATGATCGACGTTATGCTGGTGCTGCTGGTAATATTCATGGTGACAGCTCCTTTTCTGACCGTCGGAGTCAAGGTCAATCTTCCAACCGCCAACGCTCCCAACATAACCAGCAACGATACCCCGATTGTCGTGCACGTCAATAGCGCCGGACAGGTGTTCATCGGCGACGTCGAAGTCACTCGAGACTCTCTCGCAGATAAACTACGCGCCATAACCCACGAAAATATGTCGGATGTAAAAATATTCGTTAGAGGAGATCAATCTCTGTCCTACGGTAGCATAATGGAAATTATGGGCTATATCAGCAGTTCCGGATTTAAAAAAGTCGTGCTTGTGACAGAATTACCAAAAAAACAGGAACAGAAATCCCATGTTTCTCAAGAAAGGTAGATTTTTCCTAACCGGATATGCCATATGCTCTGTGATGTTACATATGATGCTGTTTTCGTTCGGTTTTATATCCATACCAAGGGGAACAAATAATCTGCTAATCGATGTCGAAATAGCCGGAGAAAGCGGATTATCATACGCAGAAAATTTTCCGTCGGAGCCCGGGGAACAAAAAATTTTTCCGGAAATGACTCCTGATACAGCTTCGGAAACGCCGTCTCCTTCACAGGATCCGACTCCGGACCCGACTCCGCCAGAAGACGTTCCGCTGCAAGACGTTATGCCAGCAGACGATCCACAGCAGGAAGCTCCTTCTCCCGAAGAAGTTCCCGCCATAGAGGAAATATCTCCGGAAGATACTAAAAACGACGAAAAAGAAAATCATCCAGAGGAAGAAAAACCAGAACCAATCCAGGAAGAAGAGAAACCTGAACCAGTTCCAGCAGAAGAGGAAAAAACAGAAGTGGCTCCAGAGGAAGAAGAAAAAAAACCGGAACCAGTCCCCAAAAAAGAAAAAAAGCCAAAACCAACTCCAGAAAAAGAAAAAAAACCGGAAATGGCTCCCATAAAAGCAGAAAAAGTAAAATCCGCCGAAAAAAGAAAGAAGAAAAAACGAAAAACCATACAGGCAATAGTCGAAAAATCCATACGAGATCAATCGGACAAGGAATTTGAAAAAATGCTCAGTGGCAGCATGACGGACCTAAAAAAAGTTCCAAAAAAAGGAAAATCGGGGCGCGGGCATGGAACGTTTGGCAGTGGAGAAGGCGTTAGCGAGAGCGACAACGAGCTTATTATGTCGCAAATTTATCCTCATTGGGCTATTGCATCTGGCGTAAAAAACGCCGAAAGCATTATCATAGAGATCAATATTGAGCTACGAGACAGCGGCGAAGTTATTCTTTCTAGTATTGAGATCTTGGACCAGGAAAGATACAAAAATGACAGCACATTCCGGGCCGCCGCAGACAGTGCTCGACGAGCTATTTTGCAGGCAAGTCCTCTAAATATACCGAAAAATAAAATTGATTTATTGCGCGAAATTACTCTGCGGTTTAATATGAAAAAGGCGTTAGGGAGATAGAAATGTTGAAAATTTTTAGAAAAGTATTATTGGCATCGGGACTAGCGATGGCGTGTTTAACGATAGTAGATGCGTCAAGAGTGACCATTGACATAACCAAGGGTGTTATGAAGCCCGTATCCATCGCAATCAATGCTTACGACACGTCAGGCGTCATGAATGAACAATTTTTTGAGGTTGTCAGTGATGATCTGGAGGGAACTTTTCTGTTCCGCTCGATTCCACAAAGAGCGTTCATGCAGAATCTGGCTACGGTAGGGGATACTCCAAAATTTTCTCTCTGGAAGACCATCAACGCCCAATATCTGGCAAATATAGAGATAAATTGCGTTGGAGACACCATGAAAGTCTCGCTGGCGTTGTATGATGTGCTGTCCGAAGCCAGAGTTAATTTGCTGAGCATTTCCGGAGGCGTCAGAAATTGGAGAAAAATGGCTCATATGATCGCCAACAAAATTTATGAACGGGTTACCGGAGAAGCCGGATATTTTGACACAAAAATTATGTATGTATCCGTTCAAAATGTAGAAAAAAATAAAAGAACCTATCGACTTGCTCTAATGGATCAAGATGGCTACGACCATCATTTTCTCACCGACGACAAAGCCATTGTTTTGACTCCGAGATTCGCTCCCAACGGAAAAGAATGTTCATTTTTCAGCTATAAGGAAAAAATAGTAAACGGTCGTCGAATACCAGTTTCCGCCAGTGTGTATAGACTCGATTTGCGAAAGCCGTCTACACCGCAGTTAATAGCAGATTTCGAGGGAATGTCCTACGCTCCTCGCTATTCTCCCGACGGTAAATTGCTGATATTCAGTCTATCCAATCACGGTTCGTCTTCCATCTACACCTTTAATCTGGCTACGAAAGAAGTACTGCGACTAACGCGCGGCCGCTGCATTGATACATCGCCGTGCTACTCGCCAGATGGAAAATATATTGTATTTAACTCCGACAGAGGTGGAACACAGCAGCTGTACATCATGGACGCAGATGGCAGTAATGTCCGGAGATTATCGTTTGGCAGCGGCAAATACGCTACACCGGTCTGGTCTCCGCGAGGCGATTGGATCGCGTTCACAAAGTTCGGAAAAGGCATATTTAACATCGGTGTTATTCGTCCGGACGGCGCCGAAGAACGACTGCTGACTACAGGATATCTCACCGAAGGACCTAGCTGGTCTCCCAATGGTCGCGTGATTATTTTTTCCTACCAGGATCATGCGAAGCGAGAAAAAATTTACAGCGTAGACGTTACCGGTTACAATAGACATGAAGTGGCAACTCCGTTTAACGCCATAGATCCGGAATGGTCCCGTAATTTGGCCATAGATGATTAGGGTTATTATTGAAAATTGCACTTATTTGAAAAAATTCCTCCGCTCGCCGATAGAATTCGTCCATCTGATTTTGACGAACTGATCGGGCAATCGGTAAACGATCAGATTCCATCGCTGGACAATCTGCAGTCCATGATTTTTTGGGGACCTCCAGGATCCGGAAAAACTTCGCTAGCGAAAATTTTGGCCAAAAAAAGCGGACTCCCCTTCGAAGAAACATCAGCAGTAGTCCATGCTACGGCGAAATTCAAATCCATATTCGACGAAGTGGCCCGCGACCCACTGAAAAAAGTCATTATGCTGATAGATGAAATTCATCATCTGAACAAAAGTCAGCAGGATATTTTTTTGCCCTACCTGGAGAGCGGCGGCATAATATTAATCGGCACCACAACGGAGAATCCGTCGTTTGAGCTGCGACCTGCGTTGCTGTCTCGCTGCAAGGTCATTGTGTTCGATCGTCTGCAGCTGCATCATCTGGACAAAATTCTCCAGAGGGCAGAGCAATTCATGCAAAAAGAGCTGCCGCTTACGCCGGAAGCGCGCCAGTATCTGTGTCTCATGTCCGACGGCGATGGCAGATATCTGCTGAATCGCGCCGAAGAGCTGCTGTCCATGAATATCAAAGAAAAAATGTCCGTCGAAGAACTGCTAAAAACGAGTCCCAAAAGAGCTATTGTCTATGACGCCTCCGGAGAAGAGCATTACAACCTGCTGAGCGCGTTTCATAAGTCTCTGCGCGGATCCGACGTGGACGCCGCTCTCTACTGGACCAATCGTATGCTGGTGGGCGGAGAAAATCCGCTCATAATCGCTCGCCGCCTCATAAGATTCGCCGCCGAAGATGTCGGACTCGCAGATCCAAACGCTATACTGCAAGCCATAGCCGCCCATCAGACCTATAGCATGCTCGGATCTCCAGAAGGAGAATTGGCCATAACCAACGCTGTCATATACCTCGCTACCGCTCCTAAATCTAACGCCGGATATATCGCATATAACAAGTCAAAAAAATGCGCGGAATTCTACGGATCCCTGCCAACTCCTAAAAAAATACGCAACGCCCCCACAAAATTAATGGCCGAACTCCAGTACGGAGAAGGATATATCTACGATCACAACACCGAACACGGATTCGCCGGAGAAAATTTTTTCCCAGATGAACTGTCACGAAAAAAATTTTATCAGCCGGTGGAACGAGGCTTCGAAAGAGAATTAAAAAAACGCGTGGAATGGCTCGACAAAAAAAGAAAACCAATATGACGTTCCAACATGCCGTTGGATGCGATTATGGGAGTTATGACACTCGGGTGTCAGTTACCTAATTTGCTAGACCTAGTTCTATATTGCAGATATAGCTCGCCTCAGGCGGCTCGGCGGTGGGAGAAAAAGTGTCCATAGCCGAGTGTTCTTGAAAAAAATTCTGAGATCTAAACGTCTTCTATATTATTCGGTTGTAATCATGTTATAATTCCATTCATATATGAGCATATGTTCGGTATATAAACAGCATCTTCAGGCTAAAGGTGTTAAAATGGGAGGCGACGATGTCCAAGAAACCACTGGTTTTATGCATATTAGACGGGTTTGGTCTTTCTGAAAAAGAAGAATATAACGCCGTTAGAGCGGCACAAACTCCGACTTTCGATAGGCTCTGGCGCGATTATCCGCATACGCTGCTGAAGGCCGCTGGATTGAATGTCGGACTCCCGGAAGGACAAATGGGAAATTCAGAGGTAGGACACACGGCCATAGGTCTAGGACGCGTTGTATATCAAGATCTGCCTCGCATAACAATGGCCATAGAAAATAATTCTCTGCAGAATCTGCCCGAATTAGTCGCATTGATATAAAAATTGAAGGAAAACAAACGCCGCTGCCATCTGTGGGGACTACTGTCAGACGGCGGGATTCATTCTCATCTGGATCATCTTTTTGCGCTCGCAGATATCATGCTGAAAAACGAAATAAAGGTGTCTCTGCACGCTTGCCTTGATGGCAGAGATACTCCTCCAAAAAGCGCAATGCTCTATATCGATATGTGCGAAAAACGCTACGGCACGCAGGTCAAGATCGCTACCCTAAGCGGTCGCTACTACTCCATGGACCGCGATAAACACTGGGACAGAACTCGATTGGCCTACAATGTCATGGTACGTCCGGTGAAATTATGGGAATCCGCACAAAAATACGTGGAAAAATGCTACAGCGATGATATCTCCGATGAATTTGTGCCTCCCATGGCCATCAGCGGCTACGACGGCATTCAGGACAACGACGCGTTCATCTGTTTCAATTTTCGGTCTGATAGAGTGCGGCAAATGCTGTCAGCGTTCACCGACGAAACGTTTTCGCACTTCGTGAGACCCTACGGAATGCCACAATTGTCATCGATCGTCGGCATGACCGAATACAGTTCCGAATTTAATGGAAAAATCGGAGTACTCTTCAAACGCGAAGAAATAAAAAATCCCCTCGGAGAAGTAATTGCCGCCTCTGGACTAAGCCAACTGCGCATGGCGGAAACGGAAAAGTATCCGCATGTGACATTTTTTTTCAACGGAGGTCGAGAGCATCCCTTCAAAAACGAAGAACGCGTTCTGATCGGCTCTCCTGCAGTTGCCACCTACGATCTGGACCCGAAAATGTCTGCTCCAAAATTGACCGATGTAATCGTTGATAACATAAATAACGATGCCTTCGATGTATATGTGCTGAATTTCGCCAATCCTGACATGGTCGGACACACGGGAAATTTCAAAGCCGTCGTCGAAGCCATAGAAGTGGTAGACCAATGCCTATCCAAGCTAAGCGAAGCCGTAAAACTAAAGAACGGCTGCTTGATCGTCACTGCAGATCATGGAAATGCAGAGGAAATGTTCAATTACCAGTCGTCTCAGCCGCATACGGCTCATACCACCAACGATGTTCCGTTTATTTTGGCCTGCGATAAATACAAATTCGCTCGACTAATCCCTAACAAGGGACTCCGCGACATCGCTCCCACCATGCTAAATATCCTCGACCTGAATATTCCCGAAGAAATGACAGGAGAAAGCATCATCGCTGTCTAAAACAAGGCGGATTCTGTTAGCGGTCTTTAGTATTTTTTTGCAAATCTCTGAAAAAAGAAAAAGCTGCGTGCCTTGATCTAAATTTCTTTATGCAAGGACTGATGCTGCACAGTCCCTGCAGTTTTTTGATAATATTTGTCAGCGCAGTTTCATCACGGACAGATAATCTCGCAGCATTATTGCCAGAAATTTCATTTTTTCCTCTCGGATTTTTTTGGTAATTTCGGTTTGAGACATGGAATTCACGTTTGGCTTAAAATCTCTGCTAAGTTTGAACTTATTAACACCATTGGCGGCAAAAAATTTATCGAATACCGATTCAATTAGCGGTTCGCCGAGCAATCGAGATATTATAAATTCTGTATCTCCGATTACTCCGGTTATTAGCTGTTTAGTTACGTCCAGATATTCGTAAAATTTCATGGAGTAGTCTTTATATATCGAGCTTCTGTGATTAATTATTCTGGTTCCATACATAACATCTCCTGCAGGAAGGAAATACTGAGTATCATTGATAAAATGGCGCTCATAAAGATTTTTCAGATTCTTGCCATTTTTCAGATTATGTCCTGACCAACTGAATTGCCGCTCGCCACCGGGTCCCCATTTTTTCGTTTCGGGATTGTTAGACAAAGATTGCCACGCTTTTTGTACGACTTCGCTATATTTTTTGGCGTTCAAGAGGTGTATCAGCAAAAATTCTCGGATATCTGCAAATGGATTACTTCCACCTAGCAATACCATAAGGTTATTTTCAGCTCTGTCTATGCCGTACATGCCATTTAAGAGACGGTTAATTCCTGCTTCTCCCATGCTCGTTTCGACATACAAGGTTATGGCGTCATCTTTTATGTTATCGTTGTCTTCGAATATTGTTGCGCTAGAAGGAAATGGATCGGGATTTTTAAAAATTTTAAATTTAAATAATTCGTTTTTGATCTTAAAAATCATGCTACAGATAGCCGCGTTCAGGTAATCTTTCCAGGATATTTTGTCTATATCGTCGGTAGGTAGCAGCATAGATACGCATCCTTCGTGAGCCTTATGGACTCCGGAAGCACAATTGTCGTATCCCTGTATTAGTAGTCCTATTGACGATGCTAGTTGTCTTTTGAGATCCAATTGGACTTCTGGACTACTGTTTTTTAATTTATCGAGTCGTCGGCGGAGTGCTGAAAATATATACTGCACATATTGCTGTGAATATTCGGGATTTCCACAGGCTCCACGACCAAAATTACTATATGTAAGCAACGCGTTTGGCGTAGTTTCTCCGGTCATTTGTTGATAGGCGGTAGCTAATATGGTTCCTAGGCTTTTTTCCTCTCGATCTGCTATGCATTCTAACATTGTATTACGAAATTCATTGTCTTTTTGATTCTCTAGATACGAAGAAAGACTGGAAATGCCCTTTATATAGTTATATCCCATTACGTTTTTCATGATATCCCAGAAAATGTCACTAATGTAATTATTTCCTCTGGCGATGTCTACGTTATCTCCCACGATTCGCTTGAGCGGAGATCCTTTCGACAATTCTTCCATAATATCGCTTCCAAAAGAGCATTTTTCATTCAAAGACATGCGTTTATAGTCTACTTTTTCAAAAAGTAGGCGTATTAGCAGATTGTTCAGGTCGTTATTTTCGGAAATTATATCTAGCATTGCGCAGAGTTTTCCGGTAAATACAGGAATAAACGGCCATTCATCGTATCGTTTGTCGGAGTAGTCTCCGTTTGATCTGTAGGCATAGCTTATGGACTCAAATAGTCCAATTGAAGAAACTATATCACCGGAGGTATTAAACACAGACTGCACATTTGCATAGGTGGAATTGTCTGTTATTTGCAACAAATTCACAATGGGATCGTTCGCAGAAAAATCATATGCCCGAAGTTTCAGCGCAGACATCAATATATTTTTTGTTTCAAATGGTTCCAGCATTGGCTTAAGATAATAGGCATCATTATATAACAAAATTGCTTTTGCCTGCCGAGGATTCAGGATATTCATTATTTTTTTTGCATTGGCAATGTTATTCTGCAGAGAATTTACCGACAGTTTTGCAAACCAATCTGGCAGATAGTCATCGCCGCATTTTACCACCAGATCATTTCCTTCTATTGCACTGATAGGTTCTCCTAGTTTCTTGGTCAGACAAGCGACCACATCATCTCTTTCGTTTTCGGGAATAATATCGAAATGATGAGGCAATAAATAGCGGACTTTCGGTTGCGTTGGAGTTGCTGCTGGCGCGATTGTCCTAGATTGTGCTGGAGGTGCCGGTGGCGCAACCACTGCTGGAGTTGCTGCCGGTGGCGTAGTTACTCTCGCTTGTACTGGAGCTGCCGCCGGCGTGGTTGCTCTTGGTTGTGTCGGAGCTGCTGCTGGCGTGATTACTCTCGCTTGTGCTGGAGCTGCCGGTGGTGCAACCACTGTGGGCGTTGTTGGAGGTGTAGTCACTCTCTGTCGTGAAAGAGTAGTTGGCAGCGTGGTTACTCTTGACTGTGCAGGCGTTATCGCCGGTGGTGTAGTCACTCTTGACTGCGTAGGAGGTGTCAGTAGGGTTGATGTCCCAGCCGTATTAGGCAACCTTGTATAACTAGTTATTAAATTGTCAGCATTGGATATTGCATTTCGAATCGTACTCAACATATTTACTTTATCTTTAGTACGAGAGTAATTTTTGGTTACTGTTAGTAGATGATTTAATTCTCCCATGAGTCCTTGACTTCCGTTGACATCTCGCATTCTCCCTAAAGCCTCGATTCTCGCATTACATGCTTGCTCGTAATTGTTGACCTTAATGCTTCCGCCAGAGAAGTGCATAGAATAACTGCTTTCACTAATACAAAAACTGAGAATAATTAATAACACTTTTTCGGATAAATTTTTTCTCATTGTAATGTTCCCTTTAAGTTTCAGATAAGTAAATGTTCATAATTATACACAATTAAAAGTAAAAAAAATATCAAAAATAAGCGATTTTAACTATTTTTTTTGTGAAAAATTTCATGGTTCATAAAAAAATAAAAGCAGAAAAAATCAGAAGAAAAATCAAGGTTCAAGAGTAGATTAGATTGATTTTCTAGCCCAATAAGGTAGGATATATCAATGAAAAATAGATACATAAAAAATACCCATATTTCTGAATCCCAATTTAGGAAAATTTTACGC
>JAITDB010000119.1 GCA_031282785.1 Holosporaceae bacterium | reverse complement strand
CATTGTAGAAACTGCGGCCTAGAGGGTTTCTGTATTTTTTATATTTCTGGGGTGTAGGTGATGTCGGTAACTGTTGCCATAATAAATCAGAAGGGTGGAGTTGGAAAAACTACGACGACAGTGAATTTAGCTACAGCCATGGCTGCCATAGGGAAGACGGTGCTAGTCATAGATTTGGATCCCCAGGGAAACGCCACAACAGGATTCGGCATGCCTAAGGGAAATGGATTGGACAGCAGCTATGGAGTCTTGCTAGGTTTATCTGACGCCAACGGCATAGTACGCAAGACCTATGTGAAGGGATTATTTCTCATACCGTCTACCATAGATTTATCGGCAGCGGAAGTGGAATTATTTTCTTTGCCAGACAGGGACAGCAAGCTAAAAAAATCGATTGCTGGTTTGGAATTCGAGTATATATTCATAGATTGTCCACCGGGATTTGGATTCATAAACATAAATGCATTGAACGCGTCCCGCAAAATTATCATTCCGCTGCAGTGCGAATTTTATGCGCTGGAGGGACTGGCTCAGCTATTCAACACCATACAGGGAGTCCGGAACACCATCAATCGGGATCTAATTGTGGCTGGTATTTTACTGACAATGTATGATCGTCGCAACAGTCTGAGTGCCATTGTCGCCAACGACGTGCGTTCGCATTTTAAAAATCTGGTTTTTGAGACAGTAATCCCGAGAAATGTCAAAATAAGCGAGGCCTCTTCCCACGGAAAACCGGTGATTTTACATGATATAAAATCACAGGGAGCAATTGCGTACATAGAATTGGCACGGGAATTTTTAAACAGGGAACATCAGCATGAGCAATAAAAGTTTAGGGAGAGGACTTTCGGCATTTTTGGACATGGATAATACACAGTCTAGCGTCACTGTTGTCACAAATGATGGAAAATCCGTCATTAATATTAATGTTGAAGACATTGTGCGAAATCCTTTTCAACCGCGTCAGGTGTTTGACGAAGAAAATCTAGCTTCGCTGGCAGAATCCGTAAAAAGAAAGGGAGTCCTGCAGCCGATTTTGGTGGTGCGTCTGGATAATGGAAAATATCAGCTGGTAGCCGGTGAACGAAGACTGAGAGCAACAAAAATGGCCGGTCTCGCAGAAATTCCTGCCATAATCACAGACATGAAAGCGGAAGATCAGCTGGAAGTGGCCATTCTGGAGAATATCCAGAGGGAAGACCTCAACCCCATAGACGAAGCAGAGGCGTATCGGCGACTGATCGATGAATTTCGTCGTACGCAGGAGGAATTGTCCGAGATTCTGGGAAAAAGCCGCAGTCATATCACCAATATACTGCGATTGCTGTCGCTGCCGGAGGACGTGAAATCCCTGGTGCGAGCGGGAAGACTCTCATTTGGGCATGCTAGAACGCTTGTGGGATCAGCGGAGGCGTCGCGACTGGCAAAACAAATCCTGGATCAGGGACTCAGCGTGAGAGAAACGGAAAATATCGTGAAAAATGTGAAAATCGGTCGTTCCTATGCCGTAAATTCCAACGAGAAAAAAAATCACGCCCTCGATCCGGAAATTTTGAACGTAGCTGGACAAATTTCTGCGCTGGTAGGCTTGAACGTCCGCATAAAATTGAAAAATTCCGGCGGTGTCGTGGAGATGGATTTCAAAAATTTCGAAGAACTGGATGCTCTGTTCCAAAAATTAAATCGGCTCTCGTGAGACAATTCCATGGGGATAATAAAAGCTGCATTTATCGTTGGTGCCTTCACATTATTGTCGAGAATCGTCGGGTTCCTGCGGGAATGCATCATGGTTTTCTCGCTGGAGGTGGGAATGTACACCGATGCGCTGCTGGTGGCTCTTCGCTTGGCTAACACATTCCGTAGAATTTTCGCCGAAGGAGCGTTTAATGCATCATTTCTTCCGAGATTTTCCCAGATACTCCATAATCGATCCGACACTGCATCAGAAACGAGGGAGAAAAATCCGCTGCTGGCTCCCAACGAGGTTCTGGCAGACGTGTTCAGCGCTCTGCTATGGACGGTAACGGCATTTTGCGTTTTAGTGCTAATATTTTTCCCGTCGGTGCTGAAAATTTTTGTGTCTGGCTTCGACGTCCTCGGAGAAAAATTTCGTTTAACAGTGGCATTGGGAAGAATATGCTTTCCATACTTGATTTTCATATCGATTGCCTCGCTTTTCGGAGGCGTATTGAACAGCATCAGCAGATTTGCGCTGCCGGCAGCGCTGCATTCGATCATGAGTTTGTGTACCATGACTGCTCTGCTGATCGGATATTTCTGCGAATTATCGTCGCTGGTCACGGTACATCTGGTATCGGCGTTTGTGCTGCTGTCCGGCGTTATACAGTCGTATATTTTGTATATTTCCATTAGAAAATACGGCTTTAGGATTTCGCTGCGCCTGAATTGCTGGTCTGCAACGGTTCATGACATCATGAAAAATATGATTCCTGGAATTATTGGAGTTGGCGTCTGGCAGCTGAATATTCTTGTGGATACGACGGTGGCGTCCTATCTTCCGACCGCCACGATCACCTATATCGGTCTGGCGGACAGGCTCAATCAGTTTCCGCTTGGAACGTTGGGGGTAGCTCTGAGCACCGCTCTGCTGCCAACGCTGTCTAGACACATCGCGAAAAAGGACTATGATCGCGCAAATGCAGAATTAGAGCGGGGAATCCTCTTTGCGTTTTTTCTTACTTTTTTCGCCACGATCATTTTATTGGCGCTGGATAAACCCACCGTGGCGGTCGCGTTCCAGAGAGGATTGTTCCAGGAAAACCAGGTGAAAATCACCGCTGATGCTCTAATGGGGTTTGCTATTGGACTCCCCGCCTTCGTGCTTACGAAAATATTTTCGTCGCTGTATTTTGCAAGCGGAGATACCAAAACGCCGGTTATTTTTGGAGCCTGCTCCGTGGCGGTGAATATATTTTCGCTGCTGTTGCTAGTGCCGTTTAAAAAATATTTCGGATTGGCGCTCTGCACATCCATATCTGCCTTCGCAAATGCCGCGCTACTGATGTATTTCGCCGGAAAAAATATGCCGTTGAAGCTGAGCAAAAACTTCGTGGCCAAGATTTTTTCGCAATTATGTGCGGCACTGGTGGCGTATGCAGGAGCCATCTATCTTAGTGAAAATTTTTGGTCTGCGGAACTGGGGAATCAGTCGCTGAAATGGTTGATCTACAGCGGTTTTCTGCTCGCGACGGCGGCGATATTTTTCACGACCATGGTTTTATGTCTGAAATTATTTAGGCAGACCGAATGGAAGATATGGAAAAAATCTGCCTGGTAAAAAATTTGAGTAAATATTTTTGGTTCAAGAGTAGATTAGATTGATTTTCTAGCCCAATAAGGTA
>JAITDB010000018.1 GCA_031282785.1 Holosporaceae bacterium | reverse complement strand
AATTCTATCTACACTTGAAGGAGACCGAATGGCGTTTTAATCATAGGCATGAAAATATTTATAAATTGTTGTTAAGTAGGCTAAGAAAATCTCCTCTCTAATCTACTCTTGAACCAATGCATTATATATATGGCAGGATTTAATAATAAACGGAGCAAAATATGAAAAAAGAAATGATCACTACAATGTTAATATGTCTGGCCACTGCGAATGTATACGGCTGTCAACGCGAGTACTCCTATGATGATTCGTTTGACTCCAATGTTGCAACACCAGTAGTTGAAAAATTGCAATTGCAGCAATATGCCGAGCCTAATTTTATGTCTGTAGAAGAGGCTATAGAACAACAGATGTTGCTTAAGAATAGGTCTCACTCATTGCCACAGTTGAAAGGTCGGTTGAGTTTTTCGCCTTTGGACAATGCCGCACAAATACAGTATTCACCGAAACCGCCATTGGTGCCCAAGGCACTTTCTTCTGTATCACTGCCGAAACTGCCGACATCGCAGTATATATCAATGCCGGAAACGTCGCGGAATCTGCCGAACTTTGCTAAATACAAGATCGAAGTGCTGCCACAGTCGCCGAGCGATATCGCCAAAAAGCTGGAAATTATAGGCGACGCCAACCGATCTCTGGCAATGAGCTCCAAGTCCGAAAAAGTCGCAGAGCAATCGTCTGATGCGGTGGTAAATGAAGCAGCTTTGACAGCTCAAATAACAGATAAAAATAATACTACCAGAGGTTCCAAAGCTATTTTCAAAAAAGCAAAAATATTTTTTGTCAAGGCCAAAGGAGCTGCTAAAAAAACGTTCGAAAAATGCAAAAAACTTTTTCTACGTGGATCATCATCTGCTTCTGATGCAGCGGAATAGGGATTACTTACAAATTATTTTTTCTGAGATATTTTTAGCGCAGCCTAGGTTGGAAATGGCATTGGCAATTCAGCTCTAGGCTTCGCCAGCAGATTCAATAAAGAGAGCGTCGATGGATATATCAGTTGGCAAATTATTATCTATCAATGCCAGGAAATAATGAAAAAAACGATCGCATTCGCCGATAATAATGCGCATTGACGATTCCACAATAACTTCGTCTGCCAAAAAAGATGACACAAACGGAATCGATAGACTGTAAAAAATACTATTGTACTCCTGAACGAAGTCAAAATGACCGATCCACATTTGAATATTTGCCTGTATGATTGCATTTATAATGGCAGTGCGGCGTTTTTTCGGGACAAAAAGATTCAAATTACAAGAAAAATATACGGTATCGCATTCACGTCCGAGCATTACTGTCAGTTCATAGACCGATTGCTTACCTTTAAGCGTTATAGTGATTTCGTCGTCTTCAAATCTATTATAACTGAGATCCATTTTTGTCGCTACCATCTCAGTTACGTCTATTAAATTAAGCATTAGCGTATTTACCATCCAATAATATATGAGATGCTATCATAAAATGCTCCCAAACGGAATTAAAAATCGACATAGCAGGCGCGTTATCTATTGTTTTTTAATAGACGCACTTTTTCGCGATTCCACTCGCGTTGTTTGATAGTTTCGCGTTTATCTATATTTTTTTTACCTTTTCCCAGTCCAATGGATACTTTTGCAAATCCTTTTTCGTTAAAATACACGCTTATGGGGACCAAAGAATATCCGCCTCTTTTCAGCTGACCAATTAGTCTCAGCGCTTGTTTTTTGTGCAGAAGCAATTTTCTTGCTCGCGTCGGATTATGATTCATGCGATTGGCTAATTTATATTCCGGAATATGCATCTGATACAAAAATATTTCGCAATCTTTGGATAATCCTGCATAGGCCTCTGTAAGATTCACGCGGTGATTCCGGAGCGCCTTGACTTCGCTTCCTAGCAGCACGATTCCTGCTTCAAGTTTTTCCAATATTTCGTAGTCGTAGTGGGCTCTTTTATTAAAGCCGATTTCTTTGTATTCTGCCATTAGGTTACATCCATTTTTTCCATAAATTCGTTGATTTTTTCTCTGGTTTGTTTATCAACTGGAGACAACGGTGCTCGCAGCTCATTTTTGATGAGTCCAAGACGACTGAGCGCATATTTGGCCGGCGCCGGACTAGGATAATCAAACATAAGCGAATGCAGTGGCGCTATGGTATCGCGGGCAGCTCTGAATCCTTCTACGTCGCCTCGTTTGAAGGTCTGGTATATCCGCGCGCACATCTTTGGGGCAACGTTTGCTGTGACGGAAATGATTCCCTTAGCTCCCAGAGCGAGCGCTCCGCAGGCTGTGGTGTCATCGCCGGAAAGCAAGAAAAAATCGTCCCGCAGCTGTAATCTCCAGCGACTGAATACCGATAAATCCGGACCACATTCTTTGATACCCACAATGTTTTTCTGCTCCGATAGCATCTTCAGCGTTTCAAAAGCAATGTAGGAGCCAGCTCGAGACGGATTATTGTACAAAATCAGCTTCTGTTCCGTGGATTCACTGAGCTTCCTGAAATGCAAATATATCTGCTCCTGCGATGGCTTGATGTAAAACGGACATATGCACAAAAAACTATCGACCTGGTCCTCGATGCTCCTCATTAGGCTTAGGCAGTTTTCTGTCATGGAGTCGATAATGCCGGCGATCACTTTTATTTTTCCGTTCACAACCTTTGCGGCGGTCGTTACCAGCTTGACCTTCTCCTGAACCGATAAAGATAACGCCTCTCCAGTAGACGCGCATAAAACAATGCCGGAAATCCCCGAGTCTACCAAATAATTTATGTATTTCTCAAAAGAATCAAGATCCAATTTATCATTGGAAAATGGTGTTACCATCGCCGCAAAACAACCATTAAACATATTTGGCTCCTAGAAAAACAATAAATACCTAAAGATTATTGTATACGAAAAAAATCCAGCTTGCTCCTTAAAACTTGTAGCTGCATTTTTTCTCCAATTCTGCGAAAAATAACTGCAATCTCAATAATCTTTATATAAAAAAGCTATCAGATTGCAGTGAAAAAGTATAGAGTCAGTTTATTTATAATTGAATTTAGTTTGTGTTATAACTTGCCGCTCTACGGATTAAAAAGTGAAAACCGACCATGCAGCTGCAAGCTTAAAGCTTGATACGTTTACTGGAGTTTGCTACTCGGGTAGGGCAGTCCACAGTTCGCATACGGTGCCGTTGGTCGCGATAGCATAAGCGCCGTCAAAATCTGCAAATTAAAAGTCACGAGGTTTTTTTCTTAAATCGATGTCAACTTATTCGCCAAAGCCAATTATTTTTGTAAAAAAACCTAAAAAAACTTATAAAAAGAATCAAAAAAAGATAAACTAATTCTATTGTAATATAAGAAAGGAAAAAAAATGAAAACGATATATACAATTTTTGCTGTTATGCTCGGACTCAGTGAAGTGTCAGGAATGTTGGATCATGGGGATAGTACGAATAATATAGAGGCGATCACATTTGATTCGCCAGAATTAAAACATCTTTTGAAGCGTTATATGAAGCACGTTATGAGAAAAGGCAATGGTACTTGCGTATGTGAACCATCCGTTAACCTTTCCGAGAATACTTTCACCGCTGCTTTTTATCGTATGCTCCACCCTTGTTTTAGCATAGTATTTAATTTCCAAAGCAAAGAATTCACCATTCATGGTGATAATCCGGAAATTCAAGAAGTGCTGAAGGAAAAATTTAATACTCCACTGGATATCGTTCAAATTCCCGAGAATTTTTTCCATGGTAAGCTACGTGCCTTTAACGGCATCGAATTACGCAATGATATGTCGCCCGTTGAGATGCTGAAAGCCATAGAGTGGTCAACAAATACATACTTTTTCTACTCTTACGAGAAAGACAAACTAATTTCATTGTAATATAAGAAAATTATGCGTCTTTTTGTATGCTCAATGTGAGCGGAATAATGTCGTTACCACAATTAATAATCTATTATAGATAAATTACTTTGGAAATGCGTGCTACTGCATAGACAGGTATGGCAATTACCGTGATCAAGAGTACGAACTTTCAAAGTAATTTATCTATATCAAGCATCGACATCCGTTTGCAGCTCCTCTAGCGAGGTATAAATCTTTTTTCGAAGCGCAGAGTCGTAGAACTCATTCTTCATAGTTTTGTGAAATTTTCCGCAATGTCCTCAGCTCTGGCGTTTGCCTCACGGCTTATGCGGTCGTTTTGTGCTTTAAGATGAGCTCTGCGTTGCGCTCTTGTATGAGCTAAGTTATTTTTTGTCTGCTCGAGAGTTACTCTCTCTGACGTCATTTCTTTTACTTTATGCTATCTTTAAGAGACTCGACTTCTTTAATAGATAATCCTGATAATCTAGCCGCTTGCTCTGTTGTTAACCCCATATCGATGGCATTTAGAGCGGTTTCCCTGGCTTTTTCGAGAGCTCCCTCAG
>JAITDB010000103.1 GCA_031282785.1 Holosporaceae bacterium | reverse complement strand
GTCTGGGATTTTTTATCGAAATTCATATTTCGCATTCCAGAATATAGCAAACTGAAATCCACTAAATGCTTTTTGTCTTCCTCCAATTTTATGAGGATCGGCACTTTATCATCGATGATTTTTTCTTTCAGCGGTTCTATGCTCACCTGCGAAAAAATTTGTGTATTCTGTAAATTTTCTACGGTCTGTTTGATTTTTCCCATATGAAATGTTTCGCCTTCGTTCCACTCGATGCGATTCTTTATAAATTCGGTGGTTATGTCCGGAAATGCATTAATTTCTGTAAAATAAAACCGAACTTTTTGCCGTGGATCAATCGTCAGATTTAGAATTGCGATTTTTTTTTCGTAATCGAGATAAACTCTCTTTTCAATAATTTCTGGATCAAAGAAACCTTCCGATTGCAACGTAAAAATCACCTCGCTAATGAAGCTTTTTATTTCGGAAATTGCTGCATTTGTGCCAAAAAATAATTTTTCAAATTCGTGTTGATATCTTTTATGAAAATTTTCATCCATTCCGATGAATTTGAGATTCAATTTCAAATCAAATTGTTTGCCAAGGTTCACATATATTTTTACTTCTACATGTTTTTCGTCCACGATCTTAATTTTCGATTTGATGGCGACTGCATAAAAACCCAAAGTATGCGATTTTTTATATATTTCCACAACGTCGTTATCGATTCTGTCAATCAAAGATTTTATATTGCTCACAGTTTTATCGGATTCATTAAAAGTGCGCAATTCTTTTATGCCTTCTTCTATTTCGGAATCGGAAAATATACCGTATAACGCTCCCAAAACGCTTTCGTCTTTTGTGAGATACAATTGCGGATTATAGTGAATATCCCGCATATCGTCTTCGGACACTTTTTGTCCAAGACCGATAATTTCCGTATGCACCATTCTGACATTTTCTGCTTCGGAAGAAAAAAATAGCAACAACATAAAAAATATATATTTTTTTAGCACCATATTTCCTTTATTTCGTTTACGGTTCCATTTTCCAAAGATGATCTTATATCACTCATTAATTTATTCATGAAGCGGATATTATGAACGGCAATAGCTTGCAGTGCCAGCAGCTCATTTGCTTTCAGCAGATAGTGCAGATATGCTCGTGAAAAAATCCTGCAACTGGGACAATCGCAATCGGGCTCCAGCGGACAATCGTCATTTTTATATTGAGAACGTTTTAGATTTATGTGTTCTCTATTTTCCGAATCTCGATATCTTGCTTTCACCAATGCGCCTCCGTGCCGTGCGATTCTCGTCGGATGAACGCAGTCAAAAGTATCGATACCAAGAGCAATTCCACGAAAAATATCGTCTATACCGCCAATGCCCAAAAGATGTATCGGACGAGATCTGTCCAATCCGTTCATAGCCATTTCCACCACTTCCATCATCTGAGTTTTATTAGATCCGAGTGTGCCTCCAATGGCCGTCGCAAAAAACGGATGTTCGCTCACGAATTCCGCGCTGCGTTTTCTCAGATCCGCATGCACTCCACCCTGCACAATGCCGTAGATCGCCTGGGATCCGTTATCCCCTCTGGCGAATTCCTCCAGCGACCTTTTTTCCCATCGATGAGACCTCTCCATAGATTGTTCTGTATATTTTTTATCGCTGTGAAACGGCGTACATTCGTCGAAGGCCACCACCAGATCTGCTCCGAGATCTCGCTGCACCTGCATAGATTTTTCCGGCGTAAGCAGCTGCGTGCTTCCGTCCCAGTAGGACTTGAAAACTGCTCCATTCTCGTCAATTGACAACAGCGTCGACGTGCCGCAGCGACGTCCTTTGATCTCATCGGCAACGGAGCCGTGTCCCAAACTGAAAATCTGAAATCCACCAGAATCTGTCAGCATCGGACCGTTCCAGCCCATGAATTTATGCAGTCCGCCGCGATTTTTTATGTGATCGGCCCCCGGATGAGAAAATAAATGATAGGTGTTGGACAAAATAACAGACGTTCCAGTTTCCATTAGCTGCTGCGGAGAAATGCCCTTCACACTCGCCTTCGTGCCGCAAAAAATAAACGCCGGAGTCTCAATAACACCATGAGGAGTTGTCAGCGCTCCTCTTCTGTATCCGTCACGTGAACATCTGATATCAAATTTAAAATTACTGTACATGGGAATCCGTTTTCAAAAAAAATCCTGCTAATTTTACTAGAGGAACGCATAACGCAGCAACAACTAATCTAATCATATAAGTAACAAGGATATACGTCGTCCAAAGCGAAGACAACGTTATGGGGTTATCAGCAAAAACAATCCAGGCCAGCAGAGAAAATACGCAATTGTCCACGAACGTCGAGAACGTCATGGAAATCATAGACCTACAGGATACGTATTTGTTTTTGAAAATCCTCTTTAACGTGGAAAATATAAATATGTCCGTAAATTGACTCACCACATAGGACGCTAAACTCGCCACAAACAGCACCAGTGTCGGAGAAAATAGCATTTTCATCTCGTAATGCAAATTTATGCACTCCGAATGATACACCTGCGGATGATACACCGCTATTTTCATGAGAATCACCAGCAGCAAATAGCCGAAAAAACTAATCCAGACTCCTTTTTTCGCGGCTTTTTCTCCGAAATATTCGTTGAGAATGTTGTCCACGGCAAAAGTTGTGGAAAATACGACGGTGCCCAGCGCCACCGGATCGTCAATCAAAGTATACTTCGTGAGCTTTAGCACCTGAATATTGGAGATTATGACCGCGACCGTGGAATAAACGTATAATCCTTCCCTTCCAAAATATTTTACAGCAACTAAAATACTTGAAAAACAAACAATTAACGTAGATAAACTCAATAACTCAGTCATGGATTTTTTTCTTTATAAAATTTCATACTTGGCTTCCAGGGATTTTACAGGTTCCGGCAATTCTCTCCCTTTTTCCGCCACTATAATAACAACGTCCGCCAAAAGAGGAAAGTTGTTCAATAATATCTCTCCGTACCAATCCAAATTATAGCTAAAATTATATGGCCAAAATCTAAATCGTTCGTTTATGCCCAAAATATCGGTCACTGAAAACGATTCCAATGTTATCATTTCTATTATGTCGTGTACGGTATGCTTTACCACCCTCTTGAATATTTTTCTATTGCACTGAAAATAATTTCCGTTTTTTTTATTTACAGCGACTACGATTAATTTTCCTCCCATTTTCGTGGTACGAAAGGCCTCGCGGAGAAATCGGCGGCTATGAGCAGAAAATTCCAGCAGATGCAGTGCCAAAAAGCAATCCCAGGTGTTGGGAGAGAACGGGAGCGCCGTCTCATCAACCGCGACGGTTCTGAATGGACGAATCGACGGCCAACGCAATTGCGGATAACAAGACGGAATAGCGTAGTATAAATCATCTACATATAAGGAGTCCAAAAAATTTCCACAGAATCCAATCGCCAGCGTCTTGGATTTTTTGTTTTCTATGGAAGCGTTTATTAACGCAATTAGATCCGCCGCGAGTTTACTCTCTCCGGAATCGATTTTATAAAAAACATTTAGTAAAGATATGTTTGTACTTTCCATAAGTTACTTATATAATACTTTGGCGTATAGTTAATAGATCGTTAGAGGAAATTTATGACCAAATCGGATTTAATAGAAAAAATTTCGGAAATTTATCCTTACATGAACATAAAAAATGTCGAGAAGGTAATTTCCATAGTTATCGGAGAGATGATAGAGGCTCTAAAAAGTGGACGTCGCGTCGAACTAAGAGGTTTTGGAGCGTTTTCAATACGCTACCGCAAAGAGTCCCTCGGCAGAAACCCGCGAACCGGAGAGAAAGTCCTCGTAAAAGAGAAGAAAGTACCGTTTTTTAAGGCAGGTAAGCATCTCAAAGACATGATCAACGGAGTTGCTGTTTCCGTCGATAGTCAGCTCTAGGATTTCATCAATGAATTGGCTTACTAATTTCGTAAGACCGAAAATCAGAGCGTTGGTTGGCAATGACGTTCCGGAGCATCTCTGGGAAAAATGTCAAAAATGTGAACAGATGGTCTTTCGAAAAGAATTGAGTGCTAATTTTTATGTGTGTCCGAACTGCGATCATCACATGAAAATCAGCCTTGGTGATCGGATTAGTATGCTTTTCGATGAAGGAGAATTTGTAAAGATTCCCTATTATCAATGCACGTTGGATCCCTTGAAATTCAAAGATACTAAGAAATATTCCGAGCGACTCAAGGCGGCTCGGGAATCCTGTCGAGAAAACGACGCAGCTATTGTGGGACACGGTAGTATCAGTGGACAAAAAATTGCTGCCGTTCTGTTCTCCTTCGATTTCATGGGAGGATCCATGGGAATGAACGTGGGAGAAGCAATTATCGCCGGAGCAGAATATGCTGTCGCCAAAGGCTATCCGTTTCTGGTGATTCCGTGTTCCGGTGGCGCAAGAATGCAGGAGGGAACATTTTCACTCATGCAAATGCCTCGGACAGTGGCAGCGGTAAATAAGGTGAAAGAAGCAGATTTGCCCTACATCGTACTCCTGACCAATCCCACAACCGGCGGCGTATCTGCATCCTTCGCCATGCTGGGAGACATTCACATCGCCGAACCAGGAGCTCTGATCGCTTTTACCGGTCCCCGGGTTATTGAAGGCACGATTCACGAAAAATTGCCAGACGGATTCCAGCTGTCTGAGTATCTCATGAGCCACGGCATGGTAGACATGGTGGTCCATCGAAAACAGCTCAAAGAAACCATCGCTAAAATATTAAAAATTCTCATCCATAAGAATTGAAATTTTCGTCCAAGGAAATCAGCGAAATTAATAGCGAAAAAAAAGCCATAATGCGATAAATCATTATATTTTTCTGAAAATCTATATATTTTTTATGTTTTTTGTTTTATTTTTACAATGTGAGACTGATGTTCGATCATCAGCTCTTTTAATGTAATGTTTTTCAAATCGTGGTAGATAGTATGCTGAATTTTTTCGATAAAGAGTCCTTTGGTTTTATAAAAAATATGAACTTATTTCAGTTTGCAGTTTTGAATCCGCAAATTGCAATGCTTTCATATTTGAAAGTTGGAGAGAAAATGGCGTCCCAGCCGAAGAAAATAGAGGAATCGCAGCAGGATTTGCTCAATCGATTGCTGGAACTGCAGAAAAAATTTAGGTTCAAGAGTAGATTAGGGAGGAGATTTTCTTAGCCTACTTAACAACAATTTATAAATATTTTCATGCCTATGATTAAAACGCCATTCGGTCTCCTTCAAGTGTAGATAGAATT
>JAITDB010000069.1 GCA_031282785.1 Holosporaceae bacterium | reverse complement strand
AACTTTATTTTTAAAATTTTTAATCCAGGGATTGAGATTGCTGTACCGAAGAAAACGCTTCAATTTGCCAAAACAACTCTGCATTAGTATTTCATCATATGGATGCCCCCTCTTTTCAGAAAGATAATCTCTCACTTGGTTTAGAGAAATTGTACTATTTGAGAAGTAAAAAAAATTCGTCTCGCAGAATTGCTTAAGGATATATTCTTCTGTTTCTCGAGTGAGTTCTTTTTCTGCTAGGATAAGTTTATATTCCTCAAGTATTCTGTTCAGTATATCATCACTTTTTTCGGGGAGTTCAACGTATTTCTGTGAAGACTTTTCTCTTGAGATATATTCTTTTTTTTGAGTTAGAGTTTTTATCGACCAGTCAAATCCGAAACACTTATTGATTTTGTGAAGTAGTGCTTTATCGTTGTATAGAAGACAGTTTTTAACGTCGATGTCATATTTTCTAATCATGCGGAGCACTACCTCTGACCAATAAATCTCAGAATTAGGTCCGATATCTCCATTCAACCACAATTCAATAAATGATCTCAGACATGCTTTTCCTTTTGGATCAGCTGGGTCTAAGGATAATCCTACGCCAGTGAGACCATTGAAAATTTTCGTTGCATCAGAGCAGAAATCTTTTGTATCGCGTATGTTTTTTAGAAAAGCATCCCATAATATGTCTTCATTTAATCCAAATTCTTGCAAATCAGATTTGGAAATTAGATTATCTTTGCTCCGCCTTAAAAATTCAAATGCGGCTTTTACTTTTTGATCGGTCGTAAGATTATCCCCCAGAAATCGTGTAATTATTTTTGCGGCTTCTAGGCTTCCTTTTTCACACTGAATGGAAGAGAGATTTGCGCTTATAAAAAATGCCAGAAGGCGTTTGTTTTCCGTGGACATCAGGTCTTGTGAGGACGAAAGTGGATTACGTTTTTGTAAATATTTATCGAGCACTTCGATAATTTCGTACTTACCATTAAGAGCGATAGCTTTCCAAAATGCTTGCCGAATTCTTTCGGAATTGGAATTTAGTAAATCCGGGAACATATTTAGATAAAAATTGATTGCCACATCTCTTCCATTTCCGATAAAGGAAGACAATTGATCTTCCGACGGCATCGGAAAATGGTAATGTATGGTACTGTTGGACCAGACGGACTTGTTTGGCGATGGCGTAATCAAGGTGTTCTCTATGGGGAGCACTCGCGCGTCCAGTAATCGGTTCAGATGCGTCTCAATCATCGCTTCCCAGCGTTGCTGAAATAACCACATGCTGTGAGGATCCAGATCATAGTGCCATTTTCCTTCTATTTTCAGTGGTTGCTTAGGATCTATATAGAGACGAGCTTCGTTGGTCAAATTTCTAATGGTGCTCTGTTCATTACCGTTGAGGCTCAAGATATTGCTGCGATTTGGTGCCATTTCTGCGGCTTTTCTCTGAAGATTCAAGACCATCTGCAGGATCGACGGAGTTATGGATTCGTCGCTGCATTCGGAAATACGGGAACCTACGTGAGGACTTCCCCCACCATGAGTCAACATCGTATGAGTTCGGATCAGATCTTGCGGCAAACTGATAGCCAGTAGTCCTCCGTTCTTTTTTTCTCCATTGAACTCATGAAATTGTGTATACAGAGAGTGCCATTCTTCGTAGCACCGCTGCGTAAGGTCTCCCAGCATTTCTAGCATCAGCAGAGTTTCCATCATCAAATCACTGACGGGAGGGGGAAAAACACTGTGGGAGTTCAAAAAATATTCGATACTCGAAGATGTCGTATGAGAAAATTTTCCCGGCCCCAAAAGCATGAGGGGATTGACACACAACAGCACCGTATTTCGTTCTTTGCCATAGTCTCCGCCATTGCCGAGCACATCGAGTACTTCAAGAATATTATTGTAGGGAGCGTTGGTTTTCTTATTTATGAATGGAATATGCATTCCTCTCAGACTTCCAAAAGGCGCGATTTTTTCTCCCTTAAGTAGAGCATGCAGACTAGAAAAATACTGATAGAGCGATAGAAGAGAGCCGTCAAGTCCATGATACATCACCACATGCTGCTGACGATGCTCTTTTACCTCGAATTCTAGGAGATCCACGAGTTTCTGCAGCACTTCTTCATCGACGGAGAACTCGCGTCCGAGCTCCATCGACATAACCGGTATGATTACTTTGGCGAAAGTCGTAAGATTTTTTTTGAGAACATCGCGAGAGTCGCCAACAAAATATTCATTGCCCAGCATGAGCTTCAGATACGCCTGTGTTGGACTCAGTGAGCCAGGAGCAAACGGATTTTCTTTGGGATCCTGGAATGCTGCGTCCAGAACAGCCTTTTTTATTGTTTCATCTAGATGCTCAAGCTTATACGCGTCTCTCTGAAGCAAAGATGGTTTTTGGACAAGAGGCAGAGTATCTGCGGCGGATTTTTTTACCTTATCTTTTTGATCTGCAATAATTTTTTTCGTCAGCAGACGGTCTGGATTTTTCGGCGCTCTATATTCGTCGAAGATTTTTTTTTTCCCCAGCATAATATTTCGGCGATTCTGTGTTTTTGTGATCGAATATGGAGCATCACCGATGCAATTGCTCGCGCTCCAAGTGTGTTTAGGAAGCGGAGCGTTAAGCGAATTTGTTTTTCCCAATTTCTTGAGTTGTGCTAAGACAGGTTTCTGCCGAAGCATGAGAGAAAGATCCTCCATTAGAGTGTATTGGCTGCCATCGTCGAGCTGCACTGTCAGTTCTTCTTTGCCGATTGGGTCCTGAGCGATGGTTTTTATAATACTGGACACAGGGATCCACTTAAATTCCATGTATTCTTTGGATG
>JAITDB010000035.1 GCA_031282785.1 Holosporaceae bacterium | reverse complement strand
TTCAACTTGACTCTTCCTACAGTCTCTACAAAAATAACGCTGCTTCCCTCGGTTAAAACCATTCTTCCTCAATTTCATGGAACCACAATGCTTACAACTTTCCATAATATAATCTCCATTTTTACTCTTTGTAAGATTATATCACTTGCTCCCCTTATAGGGCAATCCTAAACTTTATCTGGCAGTTCCCAGGTGATAAGCCACCAGTGCCCGAACATTTGTACCACGGGCAATTTTGAATTTACCATTGTGTTTTATATCGCGCATTAAAAATGTTTCACACGAATTAAATCTATACTCACATTCTAGACGAGCAGAAAATTTTTTACTGAAGGCCTGTTCCACTCCTAGAACAATAGCCGGAGAGATTTTTGTATGCTTTTTATTGTGATCAATGTATTTTAAATTGGCGTTAATACGGGAAGCTATTACTTTGGTATAGAACATAGTGTCTCTACCGTTGTAATATCCGAGCCTCACACCCAGCGATGGCGTTAGCTGAGAAATTTTTATGGCTGCATTGTTTCCGTCGATATTCAATATTTTTTCTTTTGTCTTGGAGAAGTCGCACAGTGCTTCTGCTCCCAGATAAAAGGTATCTCCGAACACTCTGCCACCACCAAACGCAAAAATTCCCAGAAGACGATTCGTATGGCAGGAGTACGTTTTATTTACATTAATGTCACTTTTATAAAAGCTACCGCCCAAACCAAGTACTAAATAAGCTCCGTCCAACGAATTTTCTTCTGTCTGCGATTCGGAAGCATCGTTTACTGCCTGATTAATTTCGTTCGAAACAGCTTGATCTGTTCCAAAAACCGGAAATAGCAGGAATCCTATAGTGAAGAACCACGGAAATATCTTCATCTGAACCTCCAGAAAACTACCCATTATGGATAATAGAAAAAATCCGCTGCTAGGACAACATTGAGAATCAATTCAATGGGTTAGTGTTGTATAAAAACAACATGACAGAAGCCAATAGAGTGCTGGACCTTATTACCTCAGTTTTTTTTCCTAGAGGCAGTTTGGCCTATCAGAAAATCTGATGATATGCAGCATTTTCTCAGCGCGAGCAATCTTCTGAGAGACTCGCAATGTCATTTTTCCCCTGAAATTTCAGGTGGTGCCGAAAGGGAGAGTCGAACTCCCGACCTACCGATTACGAATCGGGCGCTCTACCAACTGAGCTATTTCGGCGAAACTGCAACAGTTTTGATTATCTCGAGTAGAACTCGATCACTATGTTCGGTTCCATAACAACTGGATACGGAACGTCTTCCAGTTTTGGGATGCGTACATAGGTACCCTTCAGAGCCTTGTGATCGACCTCTAGATAGGGAGGCGTATCTCTTTCACCGGACTGCACAGCCCCGAGGATAACAGTATTTTCCTTGGACTTCTGTCTTATTTCGATGACGTCTCCTTCTCGTACGGTATACGAAGCAATGTTCACGGTCCGGCCATTTACGGTGATATGACCATGACTTATGAGCTGTCTCGCTCCAAATACTGTGACCGCGAATTTCATGCGATAGACGATGGCGTCCAATCTGCTTTCCAGGAGTCCTATGATGTTCTGGCTGGTATCGCCGCGCATCTGAGAGGCCTTTTGGAAAACTCTGCGGAATTGTCTCTCGGTTAGATTACCATAGTAGCCCTTAAGTTTTTGTTTGGCCAACAGCTGTACACCATAGTCTGTGGGCTTTTTTTTATTACTTCCGTGTTGACCGGGAGCATAATTTCTCTCATTTAGAGGAGTCTTGGGACGTCCCCATAGATTAACGCCCAGTCTTCTATCTATTTTATGCTTTGCAGCGATACGTTTGCTCATTAATGTTCCTTTTCTCAGAATAATTATAGACGCATAAATGTTAAATGATATTCTTAGAATGTCAATTGTTTTTTTAAAAGGATGCCGCTAAAAAATCTAAAAAGCATTTTTTAGGACGCGATTTCTGGATTTTTCGAAAATTTTTGCTGTAGAATCCAGAGACCGGGAACAAAAAAAATCGGAACAATCAGAAAATAGTTGAACCAACCGAGAGTATCGGCCAGCAGTCCGGAAACAGACGTCGCAGCTATGCCACCGAGCTCGTGTATTGCCCAAAACAGAGCGTACTGCGAGCTTCCAGAGCATAATTCATAGAGAAACGCGAGAAATGCTGCTGCTGTTGCTCCTTCGGCCATGCTTTCGAAAAACACGACGACGCACAGGATGTCTGTGTCATGTCCGTGGAGCCAGATTAGCAGATATAAATAAAGCGATATCATGTGCAGAACGCCCAGATACAGCATGGTTTTCGCCGGCCCAATATTTTTTACAAAAAATCCGCCGATGAATCCTCCAATTATTAGGGAAATCGATCCGAAAAGCTGAACCACATTCGCAATTTCCAGTTTTGTAAATCCCATTTCCAGGCAAAAAGGACGCGACATCTTCTGGATCATGAAACTGGCCATTTTGTATACTATCAAAATCAACAAGATAGAAATGCCGTTTTTTTTCTCCAGCAGCTGCTGGCTGATTTTTTTTATTACCCGAAAAGTAGACAGATTCCGAGAAATATTGCAGGGTTGCACTTGCGGTTCCGGCGTTAGCAGAATAAAAATCATGCACAAAAATATAAGAAAAGCCGCAGACTCATAAGCCACAGTCCAATCGAAAAAATATGCCATGTGCAACGTGACGAATTTCGTAAAAATGCTACCGATTCTATGTCCAAAGCTTATCACGCCGGCGACATAGCCGAGATCGCTGTCGGCCACAGAGCAGATTTGATACGGATATAGCGCTACGTTCTGACATCCGTCTGCAAAAGCAATTAAGGAGGCGAAAAACATCAGAGTCCCGAGATCTGATTGGGGATCCAAATGAGCCATGCAGATTACTCCGCACATCAGGAGTCCCTGACTAACAAGAACCCAGCTTTTTTGACGTCCCAGTCGCTGTGACAAATAAGGAATGTCCAAAGTATCGATCATGGGAGCCCACAGGAATTTTAGCGTGAATAGCAAATGAAAAATCGTAAAAAATCCAATGGCGCTGTTGGACACTCCGCATTCCTTCAGCCAATAGTCCAGAATTACCAGTACTAAAGGGAAGGAAGTGCCGTAGGAAACTCCAACACCGAATTTTTTTGCAAAAAACATCAGGGACATTGTAAAAAATCGCAGCAAAGAAAAAAACTGAAACTACGTAACGTACTATACACCCCATCCAGGATATTTTATAGGTTAATTTTCAATGTCATTGACAAAGAACACTCCGTATTGCGCAGTGTCGATTGTATTTTTGGGGTCGATTTTTTTATCGCCACATTGCAAATTCGCCAATACACAGGACGCACATTCTGCTTGGATGGCTATTTTCGAGGTACATCATTTTCCATTTGAATAGTTTCTTTCATGAAAATCGACAATCCAAAGGCGATCACGAGACAAATGGGTAGTGCTAAAATTGCTTTTTGATAGCAGGAAGTTTCGTAGAGGCGAATTCCTTCTGCAGAGAGTTTTCCGGTCCAGAAAAAATCCAGCAGTAGTCCAAGTAGCGGCTGGAATATCGATCCGGCCAGCATGACTAGTCCGTTGGCGAACGCTATGGCAGTGCCGGAATTTTTTGGAGACTCATTATTTTTTGCGCAGGTAAAAATCATGACTTCTGCAGCCGTCAGAATTCCCATTAGAAACACAATGGCAAACGACAGGACCATATTGTGGACGTATATGAGTGGAACAAACAGCAGTGCCACAGCTACTATCGAAAATTTTATGGTTTTTACGTAGCCATTTACTTTTTTTGCAATGACGGCTATGGGAATACTCCCCAAAGCGAAGCCTATAAAGAGAATCGAGGACGCCAAAGACGCCGTTTCGTTGGTCACGTTGTATTTTTCCATGAAAAACGGAACGGCCCACAGTTCTGAAAAGGCTGAAACGGGAAGATACATGAATCCGCCTACCATTCCGGCCAATATGATTTGTTTATTTTTTACGACTTTCTTAAATATCGACAAAAAAGATTTTTGGATTCCTTTGGTAGCGGGAATTTTTATTATGGTTCAAGAGTAGATTAGAGAGGAGATTTTCTTAGCCTACTTAACAACAATTTATAAATATTTTCATGCCTATGATTAAAACGCCATTCGGTCTCCTTCAAGTGTAGATAGAAT
>JAITDB010000019.1 GCA_031282785.1 Holosporaceae bacterium | reverse complement strand
TACATAACATGCATTATAGTGTCCAAAAGTAAAAAAAAGCTTAATATGATCACAAAATATGATTTTTAAAAATACGATTTTAGAAGGCCAATTAGATAAAGTGATCCGGTGACAACAATGAGATCGTTTGCCTGAGCGTCTGCGATTGCCGCCGCTAGAGCCGATTGCGGATTAGCGTCCACAGCTACTGCCATTTCTAGAAAATCCGTAGCATATTCTTGAATTTTCAGCGTTTTTACCGGAGTTTCTGTCAAATATAATTTTGCACCGGGGAAATTCGCCAACTTTCGCAGTATCGCCTCGTGTTCTTTGTCTCGGCATATGCCAACCACAAAACACACGTGATCTCTTCCATACATATAATACGGAAGCAGTTCCAGCAGACTTTCTATTCCTGGAACATTATGATCTCCGGAAAAAAATATTTCTCGATTGTAGCAGAAAATTTTTTCCATGCGACCGGGCCAGTAGGTTTTTTGCACAGCATGCATGTATTTTCCCGCATTAGGCACGATATCTGCAAAGACCGTCATTGCCAGCGCCGTGTTTTCCATGGCTCTTTTTCCCGGCAACGACAGCGAAAACTCTCCCCAGGGACTTACTATGAAAAATTCCGGATATTTTCCGATAACATCAACGCGCAGAGAGCAATCGCAGGCCTCCGTAAACTGCGCGGACTTCTCAACAGCACAGGAGCGAGCTAAATTAGCTATTGCGCTGTCAAATTTCGTGTGAAATACTCTGTTATTCTTTTGAATTATGCCGAATTTGTTTCGGGCGATTTCTTCCAACGAATTTCCGAGAACATCCATATGATCCATGCCGATTTTCGTGATGACACTGATGTCGTGGGGAATGACATTGGTGGCATCCAGCGTTCCGCCGAGTCCAACTTCGAAAATTGCAAAATCGGTGTCGTTTTTATGCCACTCAAAAAAATAATAGACAGCCATAAAAGTTAGATACTCAAAATAACTTGGATTATAGTCGTGAATCAACTCATCCACCTGCAGAAACAGATCACAAAATTCCTCGTCTGTTATGTCACGGCAGTTGAATTTTATTCTCTCGTTGGTTTTTTTTAGAGGCGGCGAAGAAAAAAATCCGATATTTTTTCCGGATTCCCGTAGCAGAGTCTGCAAAACAGCGCCTGTGGTTCCCTTGCCATTGGTTCCGGCGACAATGATTACCTTCGCCGGATCTACGCTTAGTCCGAGAGAACGAAAGATGCGCTGCAGATCTTCTCCGTAGTGGAATGTCTCTTGATTCTCCAGGTAATTTATTATCTGCACGTAATTTGTCAATGACATGATGAGTTTTCCATTAGAAGTACAGCATAACACCAATGCCAAAAATTATGCGGTAAATCACCATCGCCAGAAGCGTATGTTTTTGCAAGAATTTCGTCACCAGATGCAATGTTAACAGACCAAAAGAAAATGAAAACAGACATCCCAGAAACAGCAGATTCCAGTTCTCGATTACGACTTTCCCGGTCATAATTTTCAGCGATGTCAAGAACAACGCTCCGGAAATCGGTGCCAGAGAGAGCAGCAACGAAAAACGAAAGCTCTCAGTCCGAGAATAACGCAGATACCGCATCATAGACATGCTGGCGCCGAGTCGACTGACACCAGGAATCAACGCAAGACACTGGGCAAATCCGGCACAGAGACCGTCTTTGAGAGACAGAGATTTTTTTTCCGTGGAACATAAATCGCAACCCCATAAAACGCCGCCAAACAATAGCAACGCCGACGCCAACAGCAGCGGCGATCTGAAATCCAAGTCGAAACATAGATCCGCAATGAAAAAAATGCCGATCACCGGAAGACTGGAAACCAGCCATAGAAAAAAAAATCGACGATCATCCGCAGAGCAGTTGAAAAATCCGCGCAGTAGTCGTTTCACGTCTTTGTGAAAAAAAATAAGCATCGCCAAAAGCGATCCCAGATTCAAACACACGTCAAAGGCATATCTCTGGAACGGCAATCCCATGAGTTTCGAAGCAAACATGAGATGCGCCGACGAACTCACCGGAAGAATCTCCGTTATTCCCTGAATAATTCCCAAAATAATCGATTGCAGTGGCGTCATGATTGTCCTATGTCTGTGCGTCTGTGCCAAAAAGGCCCACCTGAGTCGGCTCTCGTCTTACTTTTAGTTTTCCGTCCAAGAATGTCAAGCTGAAAGAATGGTATTTTTCCGCTTCCACAACCGATGTAATCGGAGTCATATCCGGAGACTCCACAAACGCAAACCCTTTGCGCAGAATATTAACATGTGAGTTCGATTCCATTCCATTGGCCAGAATCGCGAAATTATTTTTCGCCGATTCAAATCGAGTGAAAAATAAAAATCGCAGTTTTTGAAAAACGTCATCGACATTTGCCTTTATTTGCGGTTTTTGTACTATAATATGCGCCAACAGCAGTCTTTTGGCCGCAATAAATTTATTAACAGAAGACATTGCTCGCTCAAAAGCATAATCCAGTCGCTGAATTTTTTCCGCCATGAGTCCGCGAATGTCCAAAATTTTATTCGATCGAAGAAACAGCCGCTTTTGCTCCATATTATTGGACATAATCAGATTTAATTTGGAAAATATGCGATCGATATCTGCGCGCAATTTTATTTTTTCCGGCACGGCGAATTCGGCTGCCGCCGTTGGCGTAGGAGCACGCAGATCTGCGGCGTAATCGATCAGAGTGGTGTCGGTTTCGTGTCCCACCGCAGATATAAGCGGAATACCGCTGCGAGCTACGGCTCTGACAATATCCTCCTCATTGAATGGCATGAGGTCTTCGAAGCTTCCTCCGCCACGAGCAACGATCAGCAGATCGGGTTTTTTATCCTCCGACAGCGCGTTCATGCCGTCGATGGCCTCCACAATCTGCCGACATGCGTCCAGTCCCTGCACCAAGACCGGCCACAGTAATATATGCCGAGGGAATCGCTGACCTATGCGCTGCAGCATGTCCCTTATGACAGCTCCGGTAGGCGATGTGATAATCCCAATGGTGCGCGGCAAAAACGGAATCGATTTTTTGCGCGACGAGTCAAATAGCCCTTCCGCAGCTAATTTCTTTTTTCTTTCCTCAAGTATTTTCAGCAATTCTCCGGCGCCGGAAAGCTCGAATTGCTCCACCACAAATTGATACTTGGATCTCATCGGATAGGTAGTGACCTGACCAATGCATTTCACCTCCATGCCGTCTTCCAGTTTTATATTTTGCTTCTGGGCCACGTATTTCCAGCAGACAGCGTCGATTACGGCCTCAGCGTCTTTGAGAGCAAAATACAGATGCCCGGACGTATGCACCTTCAGCGCACTTACCTCCGCTTTCAGCTGTATGCGACTGAAATTCTGCTCCATCGATCTTTTAATCAGCGCCGAAAGCCTAGAAACTGTATATTCTTCCAATTTAATACTCCTTATAGACCATTCGTTTCCGCAAATAATCGCCTTTTAAGGATTGTACTTTACTATTACATCGAAAATCTAGTAAAGCATTTACATCAACTACAAAGTTAGAATATCTTCGTTTTTTTGGGCAATAGTTTCAGCGCCGTCTTTTTTTTTCGAAAATTTTCTCTATAGAGTGGTTTTGAGGCGTTTGATAGCGAGCGTTGCTGCAGCGAGTCCGAACAAAAATATCGCCAACACATGATGCAGACAGTATTCCCAATCGCTTCCCTTCAGTAAAATATTTCTCGCCAGAGAAGTATAGTGAGATAGAGGCATTAGTTGCGCGAAAATCCTCAAAAGAGACGGCATATTGTCCAACGGAGCCATGCCGCCGGAAAGCATAATCGATAGAAATAAAAATATCATCATGCCAAGCATTGCTTGCTGCTGAACAGCGCAAAATGTCGAGAGTAAAACAGCGAACGCAGACATGGATACCGCAAACACAAAAAATGCCACAGCAAATTGCCAGATGCTTCCTCGAAAAGGCAACCCAAAAACCAGCATGCTAACAGCAACAATTACCGTCAGATTTATGAATCCCACACCTATATAGGGAATTGTTTTGCCGAGAATAATGTGTATTTTTTTTATGGGAGCAGAGATCAGCATTTCCATAGTTCCGCATTCTTTTTCTTTGGTCATGGAAATGCATATCGTACTTAAAATGGTCATGGCTGACATAATCACAATAATAAACGGTAGCATGAAAAATCTGGAATTCATTTCCGGATTAAATAAAATCCGACTTTTGAAATTTATGGAGAAATTGGTTTCATTGGGCAATAATTTGCTTTTTTTTAGGACCGATGTCGCAATTGCATTCAAATATATTTCTATGGCCTGCGCTTTTAGAATGTTAGTTGCATCTATTAGGATTTGCAACTTAGCGTTGCCAGCGCCGACGGATTTGGTAAATCCTCCTGAAGGAGCGATTATAGCAGCATCGACGATTCCCTTCTGAATGGCGTTGTAGGCCGACTCGCCGGTGACGTCAACTTTGGAAAACCAGCCAGAAGCCACTGCTTTATACATAATCCACTATGAGGTTTCGCATTGATATGATATACTACAAGTGATATTAAATATGGAGAAAAGGAATGAATGCATATAGTGAAGATTTGCGCATAAGGGTTATCGGATA
>JAITDB010000128.1 GCA_031282785.1 Holosporaceae bacterium | reverse complement strand
GGAGCCCTCAGAGTCGCTCAAAAAATCGATGGAAAATGGCAGGTGAACGATTACCTAAAAAAAGCTATTCTTTTATTTTTCAAGCACAGTCGATCTCAAATAATTTTCGGAGGCCACAGCACCTATTTCGATAAAATTTCCATGAAGACAGATGGTTGGAGCGAAAAAAACTTCGTCAACGCCGGTTTTCGCCTGGTCCCAGGAGCCATAGTGCGATATTCCGCTCATGTGGCCAGATCCGCGGTGATCATGAGCAGCTTTGTGAACGTCGGAGCTTTTATCGATGAAGAAACCCTGATCGACACAAACGCATTGGTTGGCAGCTGTGCCCAAATCGGAAGAAAATGCCACATATCGGACGCTGTCACCATTGGCGGAGTACTGGAGCCATTGCAGGCCAGTCCTGTGATCATCGAGGATAATTGCTTTGTCGGCGTGAAATGCTCGCTGACAGAAGGCGTTGTGGTGCAGGAAGGAGCCGTTTTGGCAGCGGGTACCTGCATTACGTCCTCGACCAAAATAATCCATCGCGAAACCGGAGCTGTAAGCTATGGATCTGTGCCGCCCTACGCAGTTGTGGTGCCGGGATCGTATCCGTCCAGTGGGCTGAACATAGCTTGCGCAGTCATTGTCAAGCAGGTCACGGAGCAAACCCGCCGCAAAACATCTTTAAATGAATTATTGAGGTTATAATGGACGTCATTTCTCTTGGTTCTGCACTAATAAAATGCAAAAGTGTAACTCCCAACGACGACGGCGCACTGAATCTCATCGTGGATTTTCTGTCGTCAATTGGATTCGAGACGGAAATTCTTCTTTTTCGCTCTCCAGATGGATCCAACGTCGTAAAAAATTTATTTGCTAGTTACGGATCGTCGTCCGAAAAAATTTTAGGATTCCTGGGGCACTCTGACGTCGTCCCTGCAGGCGACGGCTGGGATTCCGACCCATTTGACGCAGTTCAGCAGGACGGATATCTGATCGGCCGAGGCATTTGCGACATGAAAGGAGGCATCGCCGCTTTTTGTTGTGCCGCAGCGCAATTTGTGCAAAAAAAATTCGCCGGATCCATAAAGATTCTCATTACCGGAGATGAAGAAATCGGCACCTACGAGGGAATCCGATCTCTGCTAGACTGGTGTCGCAAAACCGGCAACATTCCGCACGACTGTCTCATTGGCGAGCCGTCTTCGGAAAATACGCTGGGAGACAGAATATTTCTCGGACACCGCGGCAGCCTCAACATAATGGTGCGATCGATTGGAAAACAGGGACACGTGGCCTATCCGACGAATTTCAGGAACTCGCTGTCCAGCGTCTGCCGATTCGTCACGCATATGCTGAATTATCAGTGGAAATACAACGATAAACGTTTCCCGCAGACTAATCTGGAACCTACAATGCTGTTTACCAATAACTATGCACAGAATGTCGTTCCGGATCAGACGTCCGCCAACATCAACATAAGATTCTCCGCCGACTACGACCTGGCAACACTGAAAAAAATACTGACAGACGAAGCACATAAATTCGATGTGACACTGGAATTCATCGAATCCGGCAACGTCTTCTACTGCGATGACGAGAGACTTAAGTCCATAATGACGTCCAGCATCAAAGAAGTGACCGGCATCGACACAGCTTTCTCTGCCGGCGGAGGCACATCTGACGGACGATATATCATAGCCGACTGCCGTACCATCGAATTCGGACTAATAGACAGACTCATACACCAAAAAAACGAAAAAACTAAAATACAAGACCTGCTGAATCTGGAAAAAATATATCTGCGGTTTTTGGAAAAATATTTTTCAGACTGCGCTGCCTGCCCAACAAAAAAATAATCGCAGTCGGATACTCATGATTCCGTTATTTTTCTGGTGGACGAAAGTACATAGCCGGAAATTTCAAATAATTTCGCGCGATTTATTTTTTTTACTCTGACGATTTTTCGCAAATATTTGGAACAGGTCCCGATTATGCCTTTTTCCTCGCGGGAAGACACGACATCGACGCCCTTCGCAAGATCCTCTACCAGAGCGATTAATTCTGCGTCGTCTGCAAATGCCGAGTAAAAAAGTTCGAGTTCTTTTGCAAAATCCTCATCTTTTTCCATTTTATTTTTCAGATTCATCCAGGTTTTCCATTTTTTCCTGTTTTCTTCGGCTGAATGCTGTGAATCACGGCAAGGACATTTGATATCAGACAATTTTTTTACCTCAGCTTCCATTGTTTGCAATTGCGATTCGATGCCATGCAATTGTATCTCCAGGGTATGCGATTGCAATTCCACATTGCGTATCTGTGTCTCCAGAGTATTGTGCAAAGAAGCTTCCGTGCTCTGTACCTGTGCTTCTGGAGTATGCGGCTGCGATTCTATGCTGCGTACCTGAGCTTCCAGAGCCTGCAGCTGAGTCTCTGTGCTCTGGGTCTGCGTTTCCAGCGTATGCAGAGCTGTTTCGAGATTTTTGACGGAATTTTTTATATCTTCGATCTGGGCATCGTAGTTTTTATTTTCGAGATTGTTCTTGGAAACGATACTATTTTTTGTCACAGAACTTATTTCCGTGCGATTATCGGAAGGATTTTCCTTATTTCGATAGTGTTTCCACACGTATTCGCCACCGATGCAGGCGAGAATCAGTATGATTACCAGAAACACGCAGCGAAAGCGGCATCTGTGACCGCCACCGCAGCAGTGATGATGGTGATCGCAGGAATTTGGATCGGAAATTTTTTCCGGTTCTGATTTTTTTTCTTCCATTTTTTATTTTTCTCCAAGCAATTTTTTCAGGACATCGTTCAACAGTTGTGGATTGGCTTTTCCCTGAGTTTTTTTCATGGCCTGTCCCACGAAGAATCCAAATAATTTTTCTTTGCCATTTTTGTACTCGGCGACTTTATCCGAATGCTCTGCCAGAACGGCTCGGAGACAGTCATCGATATCGGCGGCAGAGGTTATTTGTCGCAGTCCGTTTTCCTCCACGATTACAGAGGCCGATTTTCCAGTATCCCACATTATTTTAAGCACGTCCTTGGCGATTTTTCCTGAGATGACGTCGGTTTTTATGAGCTGGATCAATTCAGCGAGATTTTTCGGAGAGACGTTGCTTTCGCAGATATTTTTTCCATCTTTATTGAGCAGCGAAAAAAGTTCTCCGAGCATCCAATTGGCCAGTATTTTAGCTGTTTCTGCGTCTCCGGACGGCAGATGCGTCAGTGCATCTTCGTAATAATCGGCGATTTCCATTTCCGACGCTATGAGAGCGGCGTCGTAGTGGGGGAGTCCCAGATCCCGCTGAAATCTGGCTGTTTTTGCGTCTGGAAGCTCTGGAATGGTCTCGCGAATTCTATCGACTCTCGATTGTTCGAGGATCAATGGAGGCAGATCCGGATCCGGGAAGTATCTGTAATCCTGGGCGTCCTCTTTGGAGCGCATCACGACGGTTTTGCCGGTGGCCGGATCGAAGAGTCGCGTTTCCTGATCCACAATGCCGCCGGACTCCAGTACCTCGATCTGGCGATCCACTTCGAACCCAATGGCAGACACGATAAACCTAATGGAATTGACGTTTTTGATTTCCACGCGAGTGCCGTACTCCGTTCCGGGACGATGAAGAGACACATTGACGTCCGCTCGCAGACTTCCCTCTTCCATATTTCCGTCGCAGGTCTTCAGATAGCGCAAAATGGATCTGAGTTTTTTGATAAACGCCGAGACTTCATCGGCGCTTCTCAGATCCGGCATGGTCACTATTTCCATGAGCGCGACTCCGGCCCGGTTCAGATCGATGTAGGACTTGGTCGGACTCTGGTCGTGAATGCTTTTGCCGGCGTCCTGCTCGACGTGTATGCGCTCCAGACGAACTTTGCGAGCTTCGCCGTTTTCGTCTTCGATTTCCACGTGTCCGCCACTGATTATCGGACTCTTGTACTGAGATATTTGATATCCCTGCGGCAGATCGGCGTAAAAATAATTTTTTCTATCGAAATGAGAGACTAAATTTATGGTTCCATTGAGACCGAGTCCGGTTTTTATGGCCTGGTCGACGCAAAACGAATTTATCACCGGCAGTACGCCCGGAAACGCCGCGTCCACGAAGGAAACGTTTTCGTTGGGAGCCGCTCCGAACTTCGTCGATGCCGCCGAAAATAATTTCGAATTAGATATCATCTGGGCGTGCACTTCAAGACCTATCACCACTTCCCATTTTCCAGTTGATGTTTCAATGTATTTCATTAGGCGATCTCCCTCAGAGTTGGAAAGCTGGCGTTTTGTTCTAGTATGTATCCGTGTTGAATCAGCAGATCCTCGCGAAATTTCGGAGCAATGAACTGCAGTCCCAGCGGACGATTCAGTTTATCCAGACATATGGGGACCGAAATTCCCGGAAGTCCTGCGATATTCGCCGTGACCGTTAGCACATCGTTGAGATACATGCTGACGGGATCCTTCGGTTCCTCTCCAATGGCAAATGCGCTGCTGGGAGTCGTGGGCGTCATGATGATGTCCACTTTTTTAAATGCCTCCGTGAAGTCGCGCTTAATTAATTTTTGCACCTGGAGCGCCTTGGTGTAGTAGGCATCGTAATATCCAGCAGACAGCACGTATGTCCCGACCAAAATTCTTCTTTTGACTTCGTCTCCGAAGCCTTCCTCGCGCGTTTTTTCGTACATCTCGATGAGAGTTTTGATGTTCTCGGCTCGGAACCCGTACCTCAGACCGTCATAGCGAGCCAAATTTGCCGATGCTTCCGCCGGACTAATAATATAATAAGCCGGAAGAGCATATTTGGAGTGCGGCAGCGATATTTCAATGATTTTTGCGCCGGCGTCTCGCATGATGTCCATGCCTTTTTTCCAAGCGTCCTCTATTTCCGACGACATTCCCTCCAAAAAATACTCCTTCGGAACGCCAATTTTCATTTTTTCCACGGTTTTTCCCACAAACGACGCAAAATCCGGCACAGATTCCGGAGAAGACGTGGAATCTTTGGGATCATGGCCGGAGATTACCTGCAAAAATATCGCGGCATCTCGAACGGTTTTTGTCATGGGTCCTGCCTGATCCAGCGACGACGCAAAAGCCACCATTCCATAGCGGGAGCAGCGACCGTAGGTGGGCTTGAGTCCAATAATGCCGCAGAAAGCAGCCGGCTGACGCACGGATCCACCAGTATCAGATCCAGTAGCAGCAACGCACAGATGTCCCGAGACCGCCGCCGCAGATCCTCCGGACGATCCTCCCGGCACGAGTTTCTTATCGCCTTGGCTCCAGGGATTTATGACGTTTCCGTAGTGGCTGGTGATGTTCGCTGATCCCATGGCGAATTCGTCCATGTTGGTTTTTCCAATGAAGACCGCTCCGGCATCCAATAATTTTTGCGATACCGTCGATTCGAACGGCGGAATAAAATTGTGAAGTATTTTTGAGCCAGCAGTGGTCCGAACTCCCTTCGTGAGAAACAGATCCTTGATGGCCAACGGAATTCCGTCCAGCTCTCCGGTAGAGGATCCCGCCGCAATTCTTTCGTCGGATTTTTTCGCCGACGCCAAAGCTTGTTCCTCGCTCAGAGTGATATACGCGTTTAGATGACTGTACCTGTGGATCCTGTCTAAAAAACACTGCGTCAGCTCGACGGACGAAATTTTTTTTTCCAGAAGCCATCGTCTGGCCTCATAAATAGATAATGTATGCATAAAAACCCCTAACACACTCTTGCATGAACAATAAAATCGATCAAGATATCTCAACTGTCACATAATAGAAGATTTCTTCGGGAAAAAAAAGCTCCACCAACGTGACGTTCATCCTTGAATGAACGCTTTTTGTGAATTTTATTGCAATGCTGGCATACTATAAACTATTTGATAAACTGAAATCTGCAGAATTACTGGCGAAAATATCTCCCAAGGATGTAATCGAGTTCAGTAAGTCTATCTACCAAACGCGGATAAAAGGAACATGGTATCGATCCGAAATCGCATCTAAAACTATGAAAATTTTTAAGAAAATAAAAATAGGCATACTAACATAAAGTGGAGTTAGGGGTTAATTGGATTTTGCGAATTTTTATCCCTAAAATTTGAGGAGCTCCAGGACGCAAAAAACTATAAACGACATGGTTAATCAGAGCAGATTCATCACACATCTAAATTGCAGCGGCAATGGACAGGTTTGCGCAGGTGCCTTTTCGTCCAGCGTAGGATTTTCCGACGACAAGTTCAATGGACATGGTATTGTTGATTTTCCCACTGATTTTTGCGTTGTATTCGCCATAGGATCGCGATATTTTTTCGCTGGATTTGATGGTTAGGCCTCTGGATGTCCCTGAGATTTCTTCGCCGAATCTTTTGCTAAATTTTGTGCCGATGGATGCTTTGAAATTCCCCATTTTATATTGCAGATTCAGTCCGGCTGATGCTCTCAGACTGTGGCAATTCTCATAATTCACCAGGAGCTGCTCTATTTGGGCATTTTTGACGATTGTATTGGTGTAATCCAGCTGGACCAGAGGCACGACGGAGAAGTATTTATTTAGCCGAAAGCTATTATCGTATCTGGAGCTCAAGGAAAGCACGTGATTTCGTAAGGTACTGTTTTTGCTGCAGCTTTTGACGCCGCCGTAGGAGCAGATAACGCTCACATTGCCGTAATCTTCATTGAGCCAGGAGAATTTCAGACCACTGATGGTAGTATTGGA
>JAITDB010000040.1 GCA_031282785.1 Holosporaceae bacterium | reverse complement strand
AGTGCAAACGGCTCTAAATTAATGCGTCAGAGGATCTCTGCTGATAGATCAGTGGAGATCCTTGCGAACTGTATATGTCTAAAAATGCAGCTGACATGAGTTCAGTACCCTAGCAAATGAGCACAAAAAGCAATATTCTGCAACGAGAATTTCCTGATTTATATGCTTCTGGTTATGCTCCTAACGCGGAAGCTTTCGTATAGCGCTACGGTTGCAGCCTGAGCAGCGTTTAGCGTTGTAAATTGTCCGCTTCCTGGTAGTTTCACCAGAAAATCGCAGGATTCGCGTGTCAGACGGCGCATTCCGTCGCCTTCGCTACCGATCACGAAAATAAATTTGTCGTTCAGTGGAATGTCGCTGATATTTTTTTCGGATTTTTCTTCCAGTCCCAGACACCAAAATCCATGTTTTTTCAGAAAATTTATGCTGTGAGCGAAGTTTACGACCCGCACCAGCGGAACTGTTTCCAGGGCTCCTGACGCTGCCTTTGCCATGGTCGGACTCAATTCCGGGCTCCCGTTTTCCGTCATGACAACGGCTCGGGCTCCAAAAACCGCTGATGCTCTTAGAATGCTGCCGACGTTCTGAGGATCTGTAACCTGGTCGAGAAAAATAAACGGATGATTGTCGGAGGCATCTTCCAGAAGCTCCTCCAGCGAATATTCCGGAAGATTCTTCAGATAGGCAGCGCATCCCTGATGAGTGGCGTCGTTTCCAAAGGTTGCCACGAAGAATGTCTTGTCCACGATTTCGTATTTTATCGATTGGTTGATGTTTCGGCATTCCTCCAAAAAATTTTTGCAGGACTCCAGTGCAACGACGCGAATTATTTCTCTTGCGGGATTCAATAGAGCAGCTTTTAGAGCGTGTCTTCCATAGATCCAGATAAAATTTTTGATTTTCTTTTTCATTGGCGATTCCTCCACTAGTTAGTAACAGGACCGAACTGTTTTTGCAACGATATTTTTGGATTTTAGAAAATTCGTTCCGGAGATTACCTGAATGATTTTATAATTATACCATGACAATAGTTGCTCATAAACTACAGCATTGCGATATTTTTTCAAATTCCTTAGGAAAACGAAATATTTATTGTAGAATATAAAAAGATTTTAGAATTGTGATCGTTCTACTTTAAATTATGCGTTATTTTTACTTTAATGTTACTTTAATGGCGATTTTATTGTCGAGCCGGACACAAAATAGTTATTCAATAGATTGAGAAAAGTACAAATGGGTTGGACTATAGCACAAATAGCATCTGTCGTATTATGCGCAATGGGATCGGGATTGCTGCTGTCATCTTTTGGTTACAGCCCGATTTTGGGATACATAATCGCGGGAGTTCTGCTGGGACCTTCTTGCCTGCAGTTCATTGTCGATAGAGACGAAGTTGCGGTTTTTTCCGAAATGGGAATTTTATTTTTACTGTTCGCCATTGGGCTTGGATTATCCTTTGAAAAAGTAAAAAATATTTGGCGGACGTCTATAACATCAACGATTATTTCCACGATATTGATATACGTCGTTATGCTGATTGCCGGTGCGTTCCTTGGGATATCCAGTTCCGGAATAATTTTGATGACATTCTGCGTGGCTCTATCGTCTACTGCCGTGACAGTAAAATCCTTGAAATATCAGAAGGAACAAGACCCTAACATCGAAGAAAATACCTATGGAATTCTCATTGCCCAGGATCTTATTGCGCTGCTGATGGTCATAATAATAAATTTCATGGGATCCTCTAAATTCGTTGGCTACGATGCCGTTAAGGTGTCGGCGGTATGTGTAATTTCGAGCATTCTTGTGCTGTCTTTTTTGAAATTTCGTCATCATGCTCATAAATTGGCCAATTTCATCAAAAAACACGAGGAAATGCTGGCGATGTCCATATTTGGCATTTGTCTCGGATGCGCAGTTTTGGCGGAAGTTGTAGGATTATCCGCTCCATTCGGCGGATTTATCGCTGGTTTGCTGCTGGGAAACTCCAATATCAAAGACGAAATAAAAAGAGTGTCCGCTCCCATCGAAGAAATTACCCTAATGACCTTCTTCCTCAGCGTTGGATTGCTGGTGGACATAAAATTCATTCAGGAAAATTATTTGACCATTTTTTCGGCACTTTTGTTTGTTACCATTGGAAAAACTTTCATAAATATTTTCGTAATGAGACTCTGCAGATTCTCCATGAAAGAATCCTTCGTGATCGGTGTGCTACTGGCAAACATCGGAGAATTTTCGTTCATGTTAGTGTCTGCCGCCAGCAAAAATGAGTTGGTTAATCCTCAGGGCGTGAAATTTCTCGTTAGCTTGACCACTCTCAGCTTGTTTCTGAGTCCGTTTTGGCTGATCTTCGCAGAAAGATGCCGAATTTTGGCGGGAAATGCCTCGGTTTCATCCTCGTGGGATTTTTTCCAGCTGGCCTTGGCGCGCGAAATAAAAAATATGCATCGCTTTTCAAACTGTATAGTCCGAATCTGCGGCAGAATTTCCTCTCCATTGCGCAGAAAACAACTGGAAAAAAGCCATCTGGACGATATTTCCTCGACCACGCCGCCAAAACAATTGGAAAATTTTTATTTGGAGGATATCTCCTCAGCTGCACCAAAAAAACAATCGGGAGATAGTCATTTGCATGATATTTCTTCAGAATTGTCGCAAAATCAGCAGGAAAATGATTCTGCAGGCGATAATATCATTTCAGAATCGCTGCAAAATCAGCAGGAAAATGATTCTGCAGGCGATAATATTATTTCAGAATCGCCGCAAAATCAGCAGGAAAATGATTCTGCAGACGATAATATTATTTCAGAATTGTCGCAAAATCAGCAGGAAAAAAATGAGAGTTCCGACGCCTAACGGCAACTACATGTCCTGGTATGTTGACAACGATCTCAGTCCCAACGATAGCATTGGCATTGACGAAGTTGGTCGCGGACCGTTGGCAGGTCCCGTCGTGGCAGTTGCTGTCTGGATATGCGAAGATTTCGTGCTGGAACTCGAGAAAAACGTTGTCGCACTGCCCGTTCGAGATTCCAAAAAAATGACAAAAAATCAACGCCAGAAAATTACGTCCTGGATAAAAAAACAGCCTTCCGATTGCGTAAAATACGCCATTGCCTCTGCTACAGTGGAGGAAATCGACACACTGAACATCCTGCAGGCCGCTCTGCTGTCCATGGAAAGAGCTTATAATGCTCTCGGAGTCAGTGGAAAAACCGTGCTGGTGGACGGCAATGCCGCTCCCCCAATAAAAAATACATCACTGAGAACAGTTGTCCAGGGCGATTCCAAGGTGCTGTCCATTGCGCTTGCTTCTGTAATTGCGAAAGAACACAGAGACGAATATATGCGCGAGCTTTCTCATGAGTATCCGCATTACTCCTGGGAAAAAAATGTCGGCTACGGGATGGCAGTTCATCTACAAGCCATTCGTCAGTGGGGAATCACACCGCATCATCGCAAAACCTTCGCTCCCATGAAAAAAGAAAGCATGATCGAGCTTTATTGATCTACCATTGACTATTGTTCCATCTGAGAAATAATTTCGTTCACGAGCCTGGATAGCTTTTCGCTCTTTTTGCTTTTATTTTTATCCGAGTGAAACAGAGAGGGATCAAACTCTTTCAGCTGTTTCGGTTCCACTTGCTTTAGGTCCAGATGCAGAAGCGCCAGATTCTGAATTCTCTCCGGAGATGTGAGCGATTTCCACTCAGCTTTAAGAATATGCTGATTTTTTTTCTCCCGAGTGATCTCTCTCTTGGCAATTTTTATACGGTCTTCGATGGAAATGACCGAATATTTTAGATAAAACATCCAGGATCCCGCCAAAAAAACGAGAAAAATAAAAAAGATCGTAGATTTTTTCGCTACCATTGTGCATGTTTCCTAAAAAAAGCAAACCGTGATTGCAGCACCAATCGCATGATTGGCATTATAGCATATAGATTCCGCGAAGTTTAGCGGATCTGCTCTTGGAATTGGACGAAAGTTCCTCCTCGGATGCAATTATCGGCTTTTTGGTAAGCAGAGCGAATCTTCCTGTAGCGCACATCTCGCGAAAAAATAATTTCACGATTCGATCTTCGAGGGAATGAAAACTCACCACCAAAATTTTTCCGCTGGGTTTTAGCACATCGATCGAATCCGCCAATATTTTTTCTAATTCTTCCAGTTCGCGATTTACAAAAATTCTCAATGCCTGAAAAGTTTTGGTAGCGGCGTCTATTTTTCCTTTTTTTCCAACGCATTTTCTTATTATATTGGCCAGGTCTTCGGTATTGTGTATATTTTTGAGATTCAGTTTTATATTTTTGGCGATTCTTCGGGAAAAGTGTTCTTCTCCGAATTTATAGATGATATTTGCCAGGTCATTTTCGGAATATTTTCGCAGGACATCCATGGCTGTTTCGTCGCATAATCCCATGGACATGTCGATCGGTCCTGCTGCTCTAAATGAGAAGCCTCGTGTCGGGTCCGACAGCTGAAAATTTGATACTCCGAGGTCCAGCACGATTCCGTCCACCGGATCTTGCAGCAGAGACTTTATGCTACTGAATTTTTCATGAAAAAATGTGAATCTGCCGAGATATTTTTTCCCGAAATCGTCTGCTATGGCCACGACCCGATCGTCGCGATCGCAGGCTATGATACTGCAGTTCGCCGATTCCAGCAGAGCTCGCGAATAACCTCCGCCGCCGAAGGTTCCGTCGAAATATACTCCGCCGTCAACGGGAGATAGCAGTTCCAGGACTTCCCGCAGCAAAACTGATCTATGTATTGGCATATCAGAGTCATTATGTTCCTGCATAGCGCAACCACAACGAAATCAGAAGGAACACCGGTCCCAAAACGCCGATGGACCAGACCATATACCCCATAAACGACGGCACCTTGATGTTGTATCCCCCGGCAATCGATCTCACCATGAGATTCGGAGCGTTTCCTATGTAGGTGAGGGCTCCCATGAACACCGTTGATATGGAAATGGCCGTCAGAATGCATGATTTGGCTGTCATGAGTTCCAGTGGATTTCCGGAGGTCAGATGGAAAAATATCAGGAATGTTGGCGCATTGTCCAGAATCGAAGACAGCAAACCGCTAGCCCAGAAGCATCTATCCGGAATGAAGGTGCCTGTCGGAGCCATCCAGTCGAAGATCCACTTGAGCTCTCCCGCAGATCCCTTGTGCAGCATATGTATTATGGGAATGACTGTCACAAAAATGCCGGCAAAAAGTTCCGCAACCTCTCTTATAGGAGCAAACGAAAAATAATTTTTTTCCCGAATTTCTTTTGGAGTAATTTTCAACGAAATCAATGAAATAGCCACCAACAAAATATTTCTGATCAGAGACGGAGAGCAGATCATTTCGCTGTTCTCGACGTTTCCTGCAGAACCACTCCAAATAACCGTTAGCAGAATTACCGCCAGCAGCACAAGATTCTTCGTTCCTTTGAAGACAAAACGTTTTTCCGATATTTTTACTGCGCGCATATCAGCGCCGTCTTTATAGAGCCAGTAATCAATGACGAAAAACAACAGACACAGTCCCAAAGTAGTGGCCAGTAGAATTCCGCTCAGATTTTTTAGAAACCAAAAGAAATGAATGCCTTCGAGAAATCCTATGAACAGCGGCGGATCCCCTAGCGGCGTAGCGGCTCCTCCGATGTTGGAAATCAAAAATATGAAAAACACCAGCAAATGCGTTTTGTGTTTTCGTCCGCTGTTTGCTCTCAAAAAAGGACGTATCAGCAGCGTAGCAGCTCCTGTAGTGCCGATCCAGCCGGCCACAAGACTTCCCACAAACAAAAAACATACGTTGAACAGTGGGCCACGTCCCCTTGGAAAGTCAATGTATATGCCTCCGGACGTTACATACAAAGCAGAAATGAGCGTAATAAACGGAATATAATGTTCGAAAATCGGCTCCAACGTCGCCGGCAGAATATTTCTCGCTCCAAACACAGAGGCCACAGACGCCAAATACGCCGACGCCCAAAATAACGGCACATAACTCGCGTATCTATGCCAAAAATTCGGACACAACAGCGGCAAAAACGACATAGAAAAAATAATTCCCAAAAACGGCACCGCCCACAAAATATTTGAAAAATCCATTGGATATTCCTTAATTGCTATGATTTTTTTTCTCTGAGACTATTGCATAACAAGATATTTTCTGCAAGAACTAGGACCGTCGTCAACACTCGTATCGCAGCGCAGAACCGCAGTGTCCTTCTTGTATATAAAAAAAAAACGAACGCAGAAAAGATCCATTATGCAATATTCTCACTCTATGAAATCTTTTACCACATATATCGGACGTTGTTTAGATTCCATATATATTCTTCCAACGTATTCGCCGATTAATCCTAGACTGATCATCTGAGTGCCACCGAGAAATAAAATTGCTGTCATGAGAGAGGGATATCCGGGGACATCGATGCCAAAAAATATTGTCCGCAAAAATATCCAGCTACCCCGAACAAACGCTGCCAGCGTAATAATAAATCCCACGTAGGTCCATATTTTCAGAGGAAACGTGGAAAACGACGTGATGCCGTCCAGCGCATAGTTCCACAGTTTCCAATAGTTCAATTTGGACTCGCCGTATTTTCTGTCGGAACGTTTGTAGGCGATTTGCGCTGTTTTAAATCCGGCAAAAGCAAATAATCCCTTCATGAAGCGCTTTTTTTCGCGACATTGCTTTAGCACTTCTACAACTTTCTGATCCATCAGACGAAAATCGCCGACGTTTTCTGGCAATTCCGTGTCAGATAGCAGATTATAGATTTTGTAAAACGCATGAGCCGTCGTTCGCTTAAAAAAACTGTCGTCGGATCGGCAGGATCGCTTCGCCAAAACTACCTCAAATCCGTTTTTCCATTTTTCTACCATAGACCCAATTAATTCCGGAGGATCTTGCAAATCACAATCGATGGGAATTACGCATTTTCCAATAGAAAAATCAAGACCGGCCGTTAGTGCTGAATCCTTGCCAAAATTTCGCGAAAAATCGATGATTTTTATTTGTGGAATTATTTTTTTCTGCTGGATTAATTTGTCCAAAGTATCGTCGCTACTGCCATCGTTAATGCAGACAATCTCGAAACTGCTATCGAGCTCCTGCAGCACGGGCATCATCTTCTCGAAAAAAACATCAACGGAATCCGACTCGTTATAAAACGGCACAATCAAACTGAGATCAATATTTTTTTCGCTCATGACCCTTTACCGTTACTGAGCTTTCTTCAGTGTGGACGAAGCTTCCTTATAGGTTGTTAATCTGGTCGTATCTTCATCCAGATGCACATTCGACATGTCCTTTTCATTTGCCTTTTGAATAGATTTCAGTACTCCATTGGCATCGAATTCCATGCGTACTGTAATGCGATCCTTCAGCTTCACCTCTCGAAACGAAATCTCCTCGGATTTGCAGCCGATATATATCCAAACAGAATTCCCATGACACAACGACGGACTCCCGCAGCTCTTCAATACATCTCCAATGGTGGTTTTCCCTACCACAAAGCTACTATATTTGTCGCAAATGACAGGATTCCCCCTCAAACTCACCTTCGGCTGACAAGAACATAAAAAAAACACAATGAACGCAGTCATAACTCGTAGCATCTTGACTTTCATCTTCTCCAAACTCCCTATATGACTCACCTTGTAAATGTGATGGTTTGCAACGTAAATGTCAATCCCGAATGATATTGTCTGGTACAAAATCACTCATCCTACTGCGAAATCCAATTATTTATTTTAAATGCAATTATAGAACCATCCGGAAGTGTGTGGATATCTGGACCTCGCAATCGCACCAGTAAAAGTCCATCCATGGAGTATATGTCGTACCAGAGCCTGGATTTCAGCAAAGTACCACCGTCATGCACGCGAATATACGTCATATTGCTGAATTTGTAACCAATATTATTTGTTATATCTTGCGAATAGAATCCCATTTCAACATATCGTACTCTCCACCAATAGTCCGGTAAAATTCTTTTGTTCAGAGGATATAACTTCAAAAAAGTTTTCATAGCAGGCGAAGATACGCTACCAGTTATGCCTAATACCACATGGCCTTTCCTGAGATCGTGCAAATCATTGGCCACCTCATAGGCTACTTTATCCTCAAGCAAAAACTGCATGTGCATAATATTACCAAAAGCGTTCATATAGCTAATACTCCAGATCCCAAACGCAATCAAAAAAAATCTATAAATGTTTTGGTTCAAGAGTAGATTAGAGAGGAGATTTTCTTAGCCTACTTAACAACAATTTATAAATATTTTCATGCCTATGATTAAAACGCCATTCGGTCTCCTTCAAGTGTAGATAGAA
>JAITDB010000033.1 GCA_031282785.1 Holosporaceae bacterium | reverse complement strand
AGCCGATGACTTCTAGGAAAAATTCCAATTATATTATTGAATTTTTATACAATAAATTACTCCAAAGTTACTGAGGCATGGTAAAAGCAGCGTCATAGTGATCTTCTCCATTATGTAATAGCCAAAGTTCATCTTTATCAAACTGATGCTCAGATTGCAATGTAAAAACTGGCATGTTTTTTACCGGGGAAAAAGAAATCATCTGATGATGGAGAACTGGCGTATCTAGATGTATTGTTTTCTCTAGAATTGTGGCCAATATCATTCCAAGGCCAAGTTGTGTATCAACGTCGTTTACGGATAGATCTAGAAAATTTACAAAGCCAAATTCTTCATATATTTCTAAAAAGTCTTGAACACTAAGTCCAATGAAAGTATTAATAAACCATTGGATTCTTTCCTCATTTTTTACTGTTTTTAATATATTTTTAAAATGTGGAAATGCAAGAGCTGTTGCCTTAATTTGGGCGTTTAAATTATCAATTATAAACTTTTTTGTTTTTAGAGGTATAACTGATTCAGTCAACATGATGTTCAATGTATCTGCCAATTCCTGTCGAGTGATACCGAGGGCATGATAGCCACAATCTCCATCTCCAGGAACCAAGAGAGGGCACAAGCTTCTGCCATCCGGAAGCAATATATCTGTAGAATCATTACTAGGACTCGAAGACGAGGATGATGAAGCCAGCGAAACGGAGGATGATGAACCTGAAGCTGGTGAAGCTGAAGCTGAAGATGATGAAACTGAAGCCGGCGAAACTGAGGATGGCGAAGCTGAAGCCTGAGGCTCAGAAGATGATACTGCAGCAAATATTGCCGTAATTTCTGCTTCGGTCATGTTATCACTTACGGCGTCTCCTTTAATATCAGGGAGAGCGTTATTAATAGCAGTATTATTATGTACTAAAGCTGCCGACACTCTTTTTCCTTTAGGGATCGGATAGCGATGAATATGATGCTTCGGAGCCGGATGACGATGCAAAGTATTCAGATGAGGAATCCGAGTAGGGGAGATGGTTCTTCTGTTTTTCTCCACCATAGCATCAGCATTTCCCCATATGCCTACCAATAAAAGTGATAGTATTATTTGTTTTTTCATTTTTTTCTCCATTTTTATTCTAATAGTTTAGGATATATATAGTACAGCAAATATAATTGTCAAGTGTTTTTTTTGAAGAAGATAGAAGTTGGCGAAATTAACAAATTGCACAAAATGGAGGTACTTTTCTTATTTTTCTATTCAAGGAGCCGACAATATGGCAATTTATTGTATTATGTGGAGTTAGCATATTAAAATTTGGCTTATAGAGTTCGAATGCAGTGTACATATTTCGTTTTTTTGTTCAACCTTGAGGGGGGATTCATGTGAAATTCATGGAGGTGCGTAAATGTTTTTTTTTGTTATTTATTTCATCCTATTACGGGACAAGGGCTTGACTAATGCGCGACGAATGAGTAGTATACAGGCCTCGTAGGGGTCAAAGTCGGATCTAATTACTGAGATCTGTGTTGATTTGGATTTTTTAGAATAAGGAAGGGGCGTATGCCAACAATCAATCAGTTGATAAGAAGTCCTAGGAAGGATGTCGCAAAGAGGAACAAAGTTCCGGCACTTTTATCTTGTCCGCAGAGGCGAGGGGTCTGCACGCGTGTTACCACCACGACTCCGAAGAAGCCGAACTCTGCGTTGAGAAAGATAGCTCGTGTTCGTTTGACCAGTGGTTTTGAGGTTACCTGCTACATTCCGGGAGAAGGACACAATTTGCAAGAGCACTCGGTGGTGATGATAAGGGGCGGACGTGTGAAGGACCTTCCGGGTGTTAGATATCATATTATTCGTGGCGCATTGGACACCCAGGGCGTAAAAAACAGACGTCAGGGGCGTTCCAAGTACGGTGTTAAGAGGCCAAAGTAAGGTAAGGGGAGTTTCATGGGACGTAGAAGAGCTGCTGAAAAGCGAGAAGTGCTGCCGGATCCTAAGTTTGGCAGTGTTGTGGTTACAAAATTTATAAATGCCGCTATGTATGACGGGAAAAAATCCATTGTTGAAAAAATGTTACACGAGGCATTCAATCAGATTCAAAAAAAGTCGAATAAATCTGGGCTGGAGGTTTTTGAGGAAGCGCTTTCCAATGTAAGGCCTTCGGTGGAGCTTAAGTCTCGCAGAGTTGGTGGGGCCACGTACCAGGTTCCGGTGGAGGTTCGCTACGAAAGGGCGCAGGCGCTGGCCATTCGGTGGATTATTCTCAATGCTCGCAAGCGTTCTGAGAAGACCATGACCTTGAAATTGGCTGGTGAGCTTTTGGACGCCTACAATGGCAGAGGCGGATCCATAAAAAAACGTGATGATACTCATAAGATGGCGGAAGCCAACAAAGCATTTGCGCATTATAGGTGGTAATTATGGCTCGCAAGACTTCCATCGAGAGATACAGAAATATTGGTATTATGGCGCACATTGACGCCGGAAAGACTACGACAACAGAAAGAGTTCTATTTTATACTGGACGGTCCCATAAGATTGGTGAGGTGCACGAAGGTGCTGCTACCATGGACTGGATGGAGCAGGAGCAGGAGCGGGGGATCACGATTACATCTGCTGCTACTACTTGCTACTGGAGGGATCATCGCATAAATATCATTGATACTCCGGGACACGTTGATTTCACCATTGAGGTGGAGCGTTCGCTGAGAGTGCTTGACGGAGCCGTCGCTGTTTTCGATGGAGTTGCGGGAGTAGAGCCGCAATCCGAGACCGTTTGGCGTCAGGCGGATAAATATAAAGTCCCGAGAATTTGTTTTGTGAATAAAATGGATCGCACTGGCGCAAATTTTTTCCGTTGTGTGGACATGATTGTGGATCGTCTGGGTGCTCGTCCGATGGTTATGCAGATTCCGGACGGACTCGAGAGCGATTTTATTGGCGTTATCGATATTTTGCGCATGAAAGCCTATCACTGGAAAGACGAAACCATGGGGGCGGAATACGAGACTGTAGCCATTCCGAAAAAATATGAGGAAGAAGCCGCCGAGTACCATCAAAAATTAGTGGAAATGGCCGTCGAGCAGGATGACGAGCTTCTGGAGGCGTATTTGGAAGGAAAAGAGCCATCTGTTGAGCAATTGGTGCGTTGTGTTAGAAAAGGAGCTATTTCTGGCGCTTTTGTGCCGGTTTTTTGTGGTAGTGCTTTTAAAAATAAGGGAGTACAAACGCTGTTGGACGGCGTTGTTGACTTTCTGCCGTCTCCCATTGACATCGGAGCCATTGTAGGTCACGGTGTGGACGACAATTCCGAGATCGTTCGCGAGCCAAAAGACGATGAACCATTGGCCGCTCTTGCGTTTAAGGTCATGACGGATCCATTTGTGGGATCTCTGACGTTTGTGCGCATTTATTCCGGATGTCTGGAGGCCGGCAGCTGTGCGGCGAACTCCACAAAGGGAGAGCGGGAGAGGGTAGGGCGTCTGCTTCTTATGCACGCAAACAATCGCGAAGACATAAAAGAAGCTCATGCCGGCGATATTATTGCAGTTTGTGGCTTGAAATATACAACAACTGGTGATACATTGTGCTCCACAACTAAACCACTGCTGTTGGAAAAGATGGAATTTCCGGATCCTGTTATCGAAGTGGCGGTAGAGCCGAAATCGAAAGCGGATCAGGAGAAAATGGGAATTGCTCTTTCGCGTTTAGCTGCGGAGGATCCTTCCTTTAGGGTTAGCATGAACCCAGAATCGGGGCAGACAATTATTAAAGGGATGGGAGAGCTTCATCTTGAAATAATTGTCGATCGCATGAAGAGAGAATTCAAGGTTGAGGCGAATGTGGGGGCACCTCAAGTTGCTTACCGCGAGACTATATCCAAGCCTGCAGAGATTGATTATGTACATAAAAAACAATCTGGAGGTGCTGGTCAATTTGCTAAGGTTGTATTAAAATTCGAGCCTGGTAATTTTGCTACGGGGCTTGAGTTTGAGAGTAAAATTTTCGGTGGTTCTGTTCCGAAGGAATACATTCCAGGTGTGGAAAAGGGATTGAACAGCATCGCGGAGTCGGGATGTCTTATTGGGTTCCCGATAGTTGGTGTGAAGTGTACGCTGGTGGACGGAGCCTATCACGATGTCGACTCCAGCGTATTGGCGTTCGAAATTGCTGCGCGTGGCGCCTTTAGGGAGGCCATGAACAAATGCGGAGCAAAAATTCTTGAGCCTATAATGGCAGTAGAAGTTGTGACTCCCGAGGACTATATGGGAGACATTATTGGAGATCTAAACAGCCGTAGAGGGCAGGTTGTGGGAATGGATCAGAGGGCGAATGCACGTGTTATCGCGGCTGAAGTTCCGTTGGCGGAGATGTTTGGCTACGTTAATACGTTACGCTCCATGAGCCAGGGTAGAGCTCAGTACACGATGCAGTTTGTGCGCTACGATGTGGTTCCGTCACACGTGGCAGACAAGGTCATCGCTGAGCATAGAGGTTCTGCTAAGGCAGATTAAATTTAAAAAGGGGGAGTGATAATGAGTAAAGCTAAATTTGAGAGGAATAAGCCTCACTGTAATATAGGAACCATCGGACACGTCGATCATGGAAAAACGACTTTGACGGCGGCGATCACGAAGGTACTGGCCGAAAAAGGTGGAGCAAGCTTCACGGCCTATGACCAAATAGACAAGGCTCCTGAAGAAAGAGCCCGTGGTATCACGATTTCTACGGCTCATGTTGAGTACGAGACCGCCAAAAGGCACTATGCTCACGTCGACTGCCCAGGCCACGCTGACTACGTTAAGAACATGATCACAGGTGCAGCCCAGATGGATGGCGCTATATTAGTGGTTTCTGGTACTGACAGCGTTATGCCTCAGACCAAGGAGCATATTCTATTGGCTCGTCAGGTTGGTGTTCCAGCGTTGGTGGTATTTATCAACAAGGTCGATATGGTTGATGATCCAGACATGTTGGAATTAGTGGAAATGGAAATCAAAGAGACACTGGCAAAATATAATTTCCCAGCAGATGATATTCCAATAATAAAAGGAAGTGCTCTCTGTGCTTTGGAAGGCAAGAACGACGAAGTTGGTAAAAACAAAGTTATTGAGTTGATGGACGCAATTGATGCGTATATTCCTCAGCCGGATCGTCCGAAGGATCGTCCTTTCCTAATGCCAATTGAAGATGTATTCTCTATTTCTGGTCGCGGCACCGTTGTTACGGGTCGTGTGGAGCAGGGCGTCGTAAAGACCGGCGACGAGGTCGAGATTGTGGGCATCAGAGCCACTACCAAGACTGTCGTGACCGGCGTCGAGATGTTTAAGAAATTGCTGGATCAGGGAATAGCCGGCGATAACCTCGGTTGCTTGCTGCGAGGCACAAAGCGTGAGGACGTCGAGCGCGGACAGGTTTTGGCAGCTCCTGGTTCTATCACTCCACATACAAAATTCGAGTGCGAGGCATATATTTTGAATAAAGATGAAGGTGGACGTCACACTCCATTTTTCAACGGTTATCGTCCACAGTTTTATTTTAGAACGACGGACGTCACCGGTAATGTTGCGCTGCAAGAGGGCGTCGAAATGGTTATGCCGGGCGATAACGTGAAGTTGACCATTGAGCTTATTGCTCCAATTGCTATGGATAACGGACTTCGATTCGCTATTCGTGAGGGTGGACGTACGGTTGGCGCCGGTGTTGTCACCAAGATAATAGCTTAATTGGGGGAGAACAGTACCATGAACGCGCAATGCATCCGTATATGTCTTAGGGCATATGATCACAGGATCCTTGACTATTCTACTAATGAGATTGTTATGACTGCAAAAAGAACGGGTGCAAGCGTTCGTGGTCCTGTTCCGTTACCGAACAGGACAGAGCGCTTCACAGTTCTGCGCTCTCCGCACATCGACAAGAAGTCTCGTGAGCAATTTGAGCTTAAGACTCATAAAAGATTGGTTGATATTTTGGATTGTCCTCCGCAAACGGTGGATGCTCTTATGAAATTAGAGCTGGCCGCCGGTGTGGACGTAGAAATAAAACTTTTAGGTTAAATCATGCGTTCAGGATTATTGGGAAAAAAATTAGGCATGACGCGCATCTTGGCTGATGATGGTCGTCAATTTGCCGTAACGGTATTGCAGATAGAGGAACACCATGTGTTAGCCCATAAGACTTCTGAAAAGCATGGCTATGATGCAGTGGTCGTCGGAACCGTGGAAACTACGGAAAATAAATTGACAAAACCAATGAAAGGTTTTTTTAAAGCGCTCGGTGCAAGGTTCTTCAAAAAATTGAAGGAATTCCGGGTTGATGTCAGTGATATGCCTCAGATAGGATCCGTTTATGGAGCCGATATCTTTACGTCAGGGCAATTTGTGGACGTCACGGGCGTATCCATAGGTAAGGGATTTGCCGGCGGCATAAAAAGACACAACTTCGGCGGTCTGAGAGCTACCCACGGTGTATCTGTGTCTCATAGGAGTCATGGATCGACCGGAAACCGAGAGGATCCGGGAAAAGTATTCAAGGGCAAGAGAATGGCCGGTCACATGGGAAATGAGCAGGTTACTATGCAGAATCTCAAAGTGCACGGCGTCGACGGTAATCTTCTGCTGATTCGTGGCGGAGTTCCTGGTCCCGAGGGAAGTTATGTGCTGGTAAAAGACGCAGTGAAAAGGAAATAGAACTATGCAGCTGCAGGTTATAAAATTAGATGGAAGCGTTTGCGGCGACATAGTGCTGGATGATTCCATATTTAACATCGAGCCGAAAAAAGAATGTCTGGCCGATGTCGTGCGATGGCAATTGGCGGGACGTCAGGCCGGAACTCACGCTGTAAAAACGCGCGGATTCATCAACAGAACCAAGAAAAAAATGTTCAAACAGAAGGGAACCGGCCGAGCTCGTCACGGCGCTCGCACGGCGAATATTTTCGTCGGTGGAGGCGTGGTTTTTGGTCCGACTCCGCGGTGTCATTGCTTTAAAATCAACAAAAAAGTCAGATTATTGGCGCTGAAAACGCTGCTTTCGCTCAAGTTAAAGGAAAATAATTTGGTGATCTGCGAAGATCTGAAAATTGAAAATGCAAAAACTAAAAATCTTCTGGAATCTTTACAGAAAATGGATTTGAATTCTGCTTTATTTGTGGATTCGTCTGAAGATTGCGAAAATTTTAGAAATGCCTGCGGGAATCTGTACAAAATCGACGTGTTGCCGACCGTTGGTTTCAATGTTTACGATGGTTTGCGGCATGAGAAGTTGGTGCTCACCCGGAGTGCAGTTGCCAGTCTTCAGGAACGTTTATTAGGGTAGTGTCATGATATCAGAATA
>JAITDB010000122.1 GCA_031282785.1 Holosporaceae bacterium | reverse complement strand
GCCAGTACTGTCAACGAAGGCGGATTCCCAGCAGTATTTCTGTATCCGATAAATTTCATAGAGCTTTATCAGGAGCAAAAGGGAGCGCTCAATAGAACGTTGCAATAGATGAAAAAATTAGCGGTATTGGTAGATGGATCTAGCTTCATCTACCGCGCGTTTTTTGCGCTTCCTCAGCTTACGACGAAAAACGGAAAAGCAGTGGGAGCCATCTATGGGTTTTGCTCCATGCTGATTTCTCTTCTGGAAGCGCACAAATCGGATTTTTTTTGCGTTGTGCTCGATTCCGGATGAGAAACTTTTCGATCGGAAATATTTCCCGACTACAAAGCCAATCGAGCCGCAGTTCCAGAGGAGCTGAAAGAGCAATTTCCCTTGCTGAAGGAAACCTGTCAGGCCTTTGGCGTTCCAACAGTGGAAAAAATCGGATTCGAAGCAGACGATCTGATGGCGACCTACGCCAAAAAATTTGTGGCTGAAGGCGTTGAGGTGCGCATAATTTCCTCCGACAAGGATCTGATGCAGCTGATCGACGAGCATGTATCCATGTTTGATCCCATTAAGTCCAAGGTGATCAAGGCAGAGGACGTCTTCGAGAAATATGGAGTTTATCCGGAGCAAATGGTGCATTTTCAGGCGCTAATCGGAGATTCCTCAGATAATATTCCGGGAATTAAAGGTATAGGTCCGGTGACTGCAGCGAAATTGCTCAAAACCTACAAGACTCTGGAAGGCATCTACGATAATATCGACGCCATTCAGCCGCCTAAACTAAAGGAAAAATTAATTTCTGGAAAAAATGAGCTGGATCTGTCGCTGAAACTCGTTACTCTGGAAAAAAATGTAGCTCTGAGCGATGATTCTCTCAATCTTTCGGTTTCATACGATCATGATACAGCCGTTCGTTTTCTGAATTCGCTGGATTTTTCCAATTTAATTCGGCGAGTGCAAAAAAAATCCGAAAATGAAAAAAATAAAAAGCGAATATTGAAAAAAATTTCCACGGCCCAGGAACTAAAAAATTTTTTCGAGCTCAATCAGGCGAAGAAATTTAGCTTTTTCTGCAGTTCGTGCTCCTGTGAAAACGGCGTTCTCGCTCTCTGCGATGGATTTTCGATAGGCTGCTGCACTTTTTCCATTGATAGTGCCACAGATCTTTTCAGCCAAAATCTGAGTCTGAGCTATTCCGACGTATGCGCGATCATCAGGCCCTATTTCGAGAATCCGAACATCACGAAAATCGGCGTTGGTGGCGAACCGAAATATTTTCGTTCTCTGAATTTCGCTTCCTACGACGACGTTTCCCTGATGTCATATTTACTCAATGGCCCGGTGGGAAGCCGCATCAAGGACATTTTCCGCATCAACGACGATCCGATAGCGAATCTCGTGTTGGAAGACATCTGCGAAGCAGAGCAAATCTGCAGAATTTCCGAAATGATCTACGATGCCTCCGAAGAAATGCTCGATGAATTGGCGCAAAATAATCTGCTGGATATCTATAGAAAACTCGATATTCCCATGGTGAATATTCTGAAAAATATGGAGGAAAAAGGCATTAGAGTATCGACAACCAAATTGAATCAGCTGGCAGACATTTTTTCTGAAAAAATAAAGACGCTGGAGAAAAAAATTTTTGCCGCTGTCGGATACGAATTTAAAATAGGATCCGTCAAACAACTGGCCGAGGCTCTGTTTGAAAGGCTAAACATTCCTCATTCGCCAAAAAAGACAACGCTGGATCAGGAATCGCTGGAAGAATTGTCCATTCACAGCGATGTGCCGGAATTGGTAATCGAATGGCGTAGTTTTTCGAAATTATTATCCAGCTACACTCATTCTCTGTGCAAATTGATTAATCCGAAAACGGGGCGATTGCACACGACCTTCAGCATGATCTCCACCAGCACCGGTAGATTATCGTCGGCGCATCCGAATTTGCAGAACATTCCGGCCCGCACCGAAGACGGCAGGCTCATAAAAAGCGCCTTCGTGAGCGAAGACGGATATAAATTGCTCTCCTTCGATTATTCCCAGATAGAATTGCACGTACTGGCTCATGTGGCATCCATAAAATCCCTGAAAGACGCCATCACGACGCGTCAAGACATCCATGCCACAACCGCCGTCGGAATTTTCAATGTCTCCATCGGCGACGTAACTAAAGAAATGCGCTCCCATGCAAAAACAATTAATTTCGCTCTGCTTTATGGCATGTCTTCGTTTGGATTGTCGCGGGCTCTGGGAGTGTCCAAAACCCAGGCAAACGACTACATCAAAAATTATTTCCAGCGGTTTCCGGAATTCAGCGCATTCAAAGAAGAAACCCTCACCTATGCAAGGAGATACGGTCACGTACTGACCATCCTTGGACGCAAATGCTATGTGAAAGACATAAATTCCAAAAATTTCCAGTTGCGACACTTCAGCGAAAGACAGGCTGTGAACGCAGTAATCCAGGGCAGCGCCGCCGACATCGTGAAAACAGCCATGATAAATCTAGATCCATTGCTGAAGTCGATTCATTCGTCAATGCTGCTGCAAATACACGACGAATTGGTCTTCGAAACGGAAAATAATTTTGTCGACCAGGCTACTGACGTCATAAAAAATATTATGGAAGCCGCGGGAAATCTGTCCGTTCCACTTTATGTTAACATGAAAATCGGAAATTGTTTGTCATAGCTGTCATTGCAAATTCGTATTTTTTTCACTAAAAATAATATATCAAAAAAGCGAATTCGACATAAGTTCGCAGCAAACGTCTTCAAGATTCGGCAAAAAATTTTCGAGCATACTGGTTTCGATTGTTGGTCCGCACCAGATGCGCAGATGTGGCTTCGTTGAAATGTGTCCCAGAAAGTCGAATCCGATTTTTTTTTGCTCGCAGACCTGGACAATTTTTTTTAAAAACGACCATTTATCTGCCTCCGACAATTTTTGATATTTTGCTGCAATTATATCCAGACAAGCGATGTGGTGCGCGCGATATTTTTCGTCTGTCAAGAATTTGAAGCAGTTGCTGCGGGAGATCCAGTTGCAGATCACTGCGTAATTATTCTCCACTCGCTGCAGGAGAGCTGTTGAACCGCCGATTTTTTCCACCCATTGCAGTGCATTAAGAAAATCTTCGATGCAGAGCATGGACAGAGTATTGATGGTACGTCCTTTAAAAATGTCCCAATTGACTTTTTTGTCATTGGCGATGCGAAAGATTCTCGGCATAGGCCAAGACGGCTTATGCGTTTCCAGTCGGGCAATAGCCTTCGGACTGAGGACAATAATTCCGAATCCGGCTTCTCCTCCCAATCCCTTTTGCCAGGAAAATGCTGTGGCGTCTAACTTGCTCCAGTCGAAATCGAATATGAACACGCCAGATGCGGCATCACAGATGGTCAGTCCTTTACGATCTGCGGCTATCCAATCGGCATTGCGGAAAGACACTCCGGAGGTGGTTGACGTCCAGCAGAACACAACATCTCGATCGAAATCGACGTCTTTGGTATCGGCCATGGCAGGGAAATCTCCCCTAAAAACCCGCACATCCTGTAGTTTCAGCTCATTTACGATGTCGTTTTCCCAATGTCGACTAAAAACACAATGAGAAATAATATCCACTCCGTTGACGCCCAGCAGAGACCACAGCAGTGTCTCTAGAGCTCCTGTGCTGGAAGCACTTACGATGCCAATGTGGTAATCGTCCGGTATTTTCAATATTTTTCGCTGAAGATCGAGCACTTCTTCGATCATTGCGAGTCCATCCGCCGACCGATGTGACCGTCCTGCCAAAATTCCCGTTGGCGACTCCCACTGCGGATGCTTCGCACACGGTCCCGAAGAAAAATTCATGCTATTCAACCTTTGCATCTGCGCCTCTCTATATTACCTGAATTATCTGATGACTTCAGAAACAAAAATACCAGAAATAGCCGATTTGTAAATAGTTTTTTAATAAATATTTTATTATTCGCCGGTTTTAAAAGAAAAAAAGCAAATTCGATACCTTATACCAGATCTCATTATTAATCGGTTTTATCAAAGGATGCAAAATCGCTATAATTCAGCAAGGTAATGGGCTATTTGTAACGAGATCTGGCATTATAGACAAATTACTTTGGAAATGCGTGCTACTGCATAGACAGGTATAGCAATTACCGTGATCAAGAGAACAAACTTTCAGAGTAATTTATCTATACCCCCGTCGTTTTCAAGCTTT
>JAITDB010000016.1 GCA_031282785.1 Holosporaceae bacterium | reverse complement strand
TATAATCTGATTTATGAACTCGCTAAAAAACGTCCGAAATGGAGATTTGTCCTCATGCATCGGGAATTCTACGATGACCACTGGAAAAATCTAGAAAACGGAAAAAATGTCGACGTCTTGCATATGATCGCTAACAATGTCGCCATTGTCTTTTTTCTCATGTTAAATTCTTCATTTATCAATACTGTGCTGACAGAAATTATCGATCCGTTACCACAGGGAATAAAAAAATTTCTAGGAAAAATAAAATTCTTTTTGCTTTACTCGAGAATCTTGCCAGATGCAGATTTATTTTTTGATCCAGTAGGAACAACCCCTTTTAATAATTTCTATCTGCCGAGAGTTACATTAATACATGATATAATATACAATGACTTACCAAGATATATGTACACAGCCAAATATGCAAAAAAATCTGTCGAAGCAGCTGCGCGACATTCCGACACCATCATAAGCGTTTCGAAATTTTCCCAAAGAAGAATCAGAGAAGTGCTGGATATTGATGAAGCAAAAGTGTACTTTGTCCACACTGCATTCGCCAAAAGATTGAAGAAACCCCTTGCCGTCGATCATAAAGCAATTCTCAGGAAATACGGATTGAAAAAAAATAAATACATAGTGTATCCGTCTTGCTTCTGGCAACATAAAAATCATAGCCGATTGCTGCAGGCATTCGCAAAATATCTGAAACAATACAACAGCGATATGAAACTTGTATTAATGCGATCATTCACCGAAAAAATTGCATTCGTATACGACTTGCATGACTTGGCAGATCATGTTGTGACTACCGACTATGTAGATAATGATACATTTCGGGTAATTTTGGAGAACGCATCTGCAATTATCCAGGCATCGCTCTATGAAGGGGTCGGCATGACAGTATTAGAAGGAATGGATGCTGGGAAACCCGTGACTGCTAGTCGTGTGGCATCTGTTCCAGAAATCGCTGGAGACGCAGTCCTCTATTTTGATCCCTATGATATCGACGATATGTGCTCTGCAATACATAGAATCACGTCAGACGAAGATCTCCGAGAATACCTCGTAGAAAAAGGCCGAGAACAGGTGGAAAAATTCTCCAATAAAGAAAAAATGACCGAAGAATATATAAAAATACTGGAATCAGTGATGCAATAAGAATTGAATTCCCTGCTGAATTACCCGCCGCTTGTGGCGCAGGGATCATTTAATCTGTAGGATGGGAAGCCAGAAGTAAATATTTCCGGTCTTTCATGCCTTTTAGAGCGGATTTCGAGGGATTCACCAATATGCATTCTGCGCTTTTGTCCCATACTCGCACATCGTCGACGGAATTTCCCGCGTATATGAAATTATTCCGACCGAATATAATTGCTAACGTGTCTGCTTTGGCGTTGGCTCGGAGATTAATTTTGCCATCACTGGCGAATACTCCGTCGAATATGGGAATAAAATCTGCGATTTTGTCGGCATACAATCGATCGCAGGCCGTGGCCAAAAATAAACGATGGCCTTTTTTTCTTTTGGCTTCTAAAAAATCCAATAATTTTTTGTTGTAGCTCAGACGGCTGACGTCGATGTCAACCTTCAGGGCCAACATTCTCTTGAGATGCGCCCTTCCCTGTAAAAACCACCAGAAAATCTTCAGCAGATTCAGTGGATTTTTACGTCCGAATATTTTCAACGCCAATAACGTAACATCTTCCAAAATAAGAGTACCATCGAGGTCTACGCATATCGGTTTGAGATTGTCACTCATGATTTTTTCGAGACACTCACCATTGCCGGCCGCAGCAGTCGATCGTTATAGACATATCCAGACTGAAATATCTGCAGAATGACTCCTGGATCATGCTCTTCGCTCTCTAGCTCACACATCGCCTGATGATAATGCGGGTCAAAAACATCGCCAATGGATACTTCGATTTTTGAAAGTCCATGCTTATTAAACACGGAAAATAATTCCTTGCCGCAGAGCACTACGCCATCAAAAAACGCCTTCAGAGTTTGATCCTCTGCCACTTTTTCGTCGATAATCGAAAAATTTTCGCTGATTTTTTCAAAATTATCCAGCACAGACAGCAGATCCTTGGCGAATTTTCCATTGGAATATTTTATGGCGTCTTCTTTTTCTTTGGCAAATCTTTTTCGCGAATTATCAAATTCAGCAATTTTGCGAAGAAGAGTGTCCTTCAGGAGTTTTACTTCGTTTTCCAACTCACCTATTTTTTGCTGATCATTGACACTGTCGTTTTCTGTCTTTTCGTTGCAATGACAACATTCGCAATTATCTTTTTTATTATCGTTGGTTGATCCATCACTCATTGTGCTCCTCCCATAATATCTATGAACTGTAGCTTATAGCATAGATTCGAAAAAAATTCTACCCGCCAGAAGGCCATTTCTCCCTTATAGGACGGGGACGCCGATTTTCGTCGAGTGCCACCATTACGAAGACTCCCTTCACTGCTTCTATTTCCTCCTGCTGGCCGCTTCTCCGAATGGAAACAGAAACATTAAGAGTCACTGATGTGTTCCCGATCCTATCGATCTCCGCATACACCGAAACTTCGTCTCCAATGAATATGGGAACATCAAATGTAACCTCCTTTATCGCTTTCGTTGCGATACTTCCTCTTGCTAGCCTTGCGGCAATACTTCCGGCAGCGATATCCATGAGTGACAGAATCCATCCGCCAAAAATATCTCCCCACGGATTCGTGTCTGCAGGCACCGCAATCGTTCTCGAAACTAGAACTTTTTCATTCTGTGACATGATTATATCTCTTCCTAGCTATATACTTTATATATTGTCTTTTAATCAAAAGGTCAACTAAAATATCCTTCCAAATCGCAAAAATTCAACGACCAAACGCGCATTTTCCACGATTCCTTTAAAAAAAGAATTAGTGTTCCCAAGAAAAAAAATCAAAGCATATTTTTGTTCAAATTTTAGTCCTACCGTCGCAGCAATTTGATAAATATGATATGAAATCGTTGCTCTAGGCAGCTATTAGTATGTATTATAACAGATATTCTTTCAATGTTAAATCCAATGAGTTTTTCCAGCTTACCATCCGCCGATTTTAAAGAAGAAAAACAAATCCAATGTCGTGCGAGATCTATTTCATCAGATACATCGATTTTTTGCCAATTCTTGACTCTGTAATTTCAAATGCTTTAGAAAAAAAAATAAATAGTGAACAAAGTTATAGTTTCCAGTTGCCATGTCTTCATGGCCAAGGTATACTATATTAATAATATTTGAAAAAATACCGCCTAAAGTTAATATAATATTAATACTTTTATTATAGTATAATTGTTGGGTATAGTTTATTTTAAAACAGGAAAATGCGATTAATGAGAAAAATATGCATATTTTTTATGGTTCAAGAGTAGATTAGAGAGGAGATTTTCTTAGCCTACTTAACAACAATTTATAAATATTTTCATGCCTATGATTAAAACGCCATTCGGTCTCCTTCAAGTGTAGATAGAAT
>JAITDB010000081.1 GCA_031282785.1 Holosporaceae bacterium | reverse complement strand
GGCGTAAAATTTTCCTAAATTGGGATTCAGAAATATGGGTATTTTTTATGTATCTATTTTTCATTGATATATCCTACCTTATTGGGCTAGAAAATCAATCTAATCTACTCTTGAGCCATGTTATTTTAAACGGCATATATGGTCTGGACAAAGCCAAAGAAAATGGCATGATATTGATTGGCGGAAGCGGTCCGCTGGAAGACGTTCGGCAATATCTGCTTTTGCATCTGCTGAGCGCTAAAAAGCACAGCTTCATTGTAGAAAAGGCATGGCAATCTCTACGCGACGATCCAAAAACTGCAAAATGGGGACCCGGTGGAAATAGGCAATTCTCCTGGTCTGGCTTTGATTTAAAAAACGGCCAAAGCATTCCATATCTTTTTGAGGAATATAGCACTGGAACTGCCGAGTATTATCTAGCCCAGGGAGATGTTATGTATGGCATAAAAATACAGAATCCCCAAAGTCCTGCCTATAACAACTATTCCATGAAATTTTACGAATATATTTCGGTAATTCAGCAATTGATAAAAGGAGTGATTGGGGATATGGAATATATGACGTCTCTATTCATTGATGAACCGCTCATTGAATCAGTATTTGATAAATTTTTTGCGGCTAATGGCATAAATAAATTCAAATTAAATAGAGATTTTAAGCCGGATCTGTATCTGACATCTCCAAACGAAATTTCCCAAAAAATCCGGGAAGAAAAAATGAAATTTTTGGCTCTGATACTGAGGGATTACCTGAAAGCCATTGATATACGCTGATAATACTAAATTTCACTTTGGCTATTCAAAAAAGGGATCTGATATGAGTTAAGGATAATCATAAAAAGGCTGTTGAAAACTGATCAAAAAACGGCATCGCAGGGGAGCGAATGTCTGGAACACAGAAGATAAAATTTTTTGATTTTTCAGATTTCAACAGTCTCATAAACAAAAACCGCCATTAGCCCTTGATGGATCCTGCTGTCAGGCCGGATATGATTCTTTTCTGGAAAATCACGACCAGCAGTACCAGAGGCAGTGTCACGATAACGCTGGCGGCCATGATCAATCCCCATGGCAACTCATGCTGACTGGCTCCGCTGAAGAGCGCCAGGGAAACCGGCACCGTTCTCGCCTGATTTGTCAGCGTAAACGTGAGCGCAAACAGGAATTCGTTCCAAGCCGCGATAAATGCCAGCAGACCGGTGGTAACGATAGCCGGTCCCAGTAGCGGCAGAAACACTTGTGTAAGAATGCTATAGCGGCTGGCGCCGTCCATGATGGCAGCTTCTTCGATTTCCTTTGGAATGCTGCGCACGAAATTTGTCATGATCCACAGTGTAAAAGGAACGGTGATGATCATATAGGCGATGATCAACGCAGATTTTTCGTTGTAGATATCGAGAACACGGATTAATTCGAACATACCGGACAAAACTGCCACATGGGGAAGAGTCGTTACGCTGAGAGCAATCATTAGGACTCTTTTACGACCGGGAAACGAGTGACGCGCCAGCGGATAAGCCGCCAAAAGACATACAAACAACGTCAGCAGTGACGTAAACGTAGCGACAATCGTGGAATTTAGAAAAGAGCATCCGAAAGTGGAATCGCTAAGAACGTTTTTATAATTTTCAAATGTAATCTTTGACGGAAAAAATTCCGTGGAAAACAAGCTGGCGCCGTCCCGAAGCGACGAAACTACCGCCCAGTAAAACGGAAATAGACACCAAATCGCAATTCCAGCACAAATTGCAAAAAATATCGTATTTCTTATGAGATTTCGTAATTTCCATCTATTTTCTAAACTAAGCATTTTTTATTAATCCACATTTTGTAGCTTTTTTCTGTTGAAGGAAATATACAACACGCTGAGAAACGCGATGAAAAACAGCAACGCCGTAGCAGCAGCGGATCCGAACCCGACGTCGGCGTAGTCCACCAAATGCCGTCGCGCAAAAACCGACATCGTAGCGTTGGCGTTGTTTCCACTGCTCAGTATGTAGACCAAATCGAAGATTCTCACGGCGTCCAATGTCCGGAATATCACGGCGACGATGATGGTTGGCTTCATCATGGGGAAGATAATGCTGGTGAAAGACTTGCGCAGAGGTACGCCGTCTACTTCGGCCGCTTCGAAGCAGTCCTGCGGCATGGATTGCAGTCCGGCCAGCAGCAGCAGCGCCATATACGGAGTCGTCTTCCAGACCTCCACAATTATTATGGACACAATGCTGAGAAAATTAGACGCAATCCACGGTATCGGCGTGTTAATGATAGAAGCTTTCAACAGAAGCTCGTTGATGATGCCATAGGAGTCGTTCAGCATCCAGGCCCACATGCGAGCCGAAACAATGGTGGGAATCGTCCAGGGAACTAGTACAATGGCTCTCATTAGTCCTCTGCCACGAAAATTCGTGTGCAGTATCAAGGCGACGATCATGCCAAAAAACGTTTCCAGAGGAACCGAAATGCCCGCTATCACAAATGTATTGACGACTGCTTTCCACCAGTCTCGATCGCGAGTCAAAGATATAAAATTTTCGACACCGACAAAATTCGCGTTGTTTAAATTATCTAGACTCGCGTCCGTGAAACTAAAAAATACCGTTCGGATCAGCGGCCAGCCAGCACACAAAACCAATACCAACAAACAGGGCAACAAAAACAACCAGTTGGAAAACTCAAATCGTTTTTTATTAGCTTTTTGATCGTCCAAACAAAAACTCCATTACTTGACGTTTTTTACTCAACGTTTTCCGAAAAATCCTGCGATTGAATTCATTATACCTCTAAAAAACCCTGGTTTACTAGCGCTGTCGGCGGGATCTGTTGCTTTTTTTTGCTGCTTTTCGTGTAGGAGGCTCGATAATTTTTTGTTCAGGCGCTCCATGTGTTTGCCGGCGTTAAAATCTTCCGTATTCTCGACGCTTTCCGTTAATATTGTATTAATTGTATTAAATATTTCGGAACTGGCCTTCGTATAATTTTTTCCAAACGCTCTAGACGGTCTTGCGACGGCGTTCAGCAGCGGTCCCTGCATATTTGCCACAAACGGATTCATTTTCAGAACTTCCGGATCCTTGTAGAGACTCTTGAACGTCGGCAGATACGAGAACGCCACACGAATTTTTTGCTGAGCTTTGCTGGTGACGAACATGGCCAGATCTGCGGCCAATTCCTTATGCTTAGAGTACTTGGACACAGCCATGAACCATCCTCCGAGCGCGCCAGACTCCTTGCCATTGACAGCACTTGGCGGAATCGTCATCACATCGAACTTTCCTGCCACCGCCGTTGACGGATCGTTCATGAGAGCGTAGGCATAGGGCCAATTTCTCATGAATACGGCGTTTCCGGACTGAAAAATTCCACGCGCGTCTTCTTCGGAGTAGTTCAGAACGCTGTGACTCATGATATTTTTTAGACATTTCACCATGAAATCGATGGCATACATTCCTCGCTCGGAATTTATTTCGGCAGCGTTATTTTTTACGATGGCACCGCCGCAGGCATCCAGTATTTCTGCGAAATTGCAGGTCAGGATCTCGAAGGCTTTGGCCTGCAGCACAAGACCGTAGAATTTATTTTTCTTCTCTTCGTCTTTGCGCTCTTCGTTTTGAATATACAAAGCGGTTTCGTACATTTCTTCCAGAGTTTTTGGAACCGGTTTAGAATATTTTTCCAAAAGATCACTGCGATAATACATCATGCCGCAGTCTGTGTAGATCGGGAGAGCGATTATGTGACCGTCCTCGCTGCACATGTTCTCCTTGATTATGTCGAAATAGTCGTCCATGTCCAGATGATCGGCGCAATATTCGTCCAGAGGTAGCAGATAGTCGGAAAAAATTCCCACCCAGGCAACGTCTACCTGCAAAACATCAACGTCGAAGGTTTCCGCTCCGAACCACTGCTGATACAGCGCGAAACACTCGTTGCTGGCGTGGGGAAGCGTCACGATCTCCACTTTGTGCTTACCGCCCTGCTTTTCCATCCATTCGTCGATGGCTTTGCGCAGCACTTCCAGTTCTCTCCCCTTGGATCTGCAGGTGATTTTAATGACCGCAGCCTGCAGACAAGACGTCGTTCCCAAAGCAACTGCTGCCGCAACGGCCAAAAATTTCAGATATTTTTTCATTCTTTTTCTCCATTTCTAAATATTTTTTTCGGCAAATCTAATTTTATATGCAGCTCTTTCAGCTGTTTTTCCAAAACATTCGATGGCGCGTTCATCATCAAATCCTGCGCCTGCTGATTCAGAGGAAACGGTATTACTTCCCTTATGTTTGGCTCCTCGGCGATCAGCATTACGATTCGATCGATGCCCGGAGCGCATCCGCCATGGGGAGGAGCCCCAAACCGGAAAGCATTGAACATTCCCTTGAATTTTTCCTTTGTCACCTCCGGATCGTAACCGGCGATTTCGAAGGCCTTCAGCATGAGATCCGGCTCATGATTTCTGATAGCTCCGCTGGACAGCTCCACGCCGTTGCAGACGATGTCATATTGATACGCCTTGATTTCCAGAGGGTTCTCCTGCATCAGCGCCTGTATTCCTCCCTGTGGCATGGAAAAGGGATTGTGGCAGAAGTCGATGGCGCCGGTCTCTTCGTTCAGCTCGTACATCGGGAAATCCACAATCCAGCAGAACTCGAAAGTGTCGGAGCACAATCCCAGATCGTTTCCCAATTTTTGTCGCAGCAGAGCGGAAATTTTTTCTGTCTTCTTCGTCTGGTCGCAGATAAAAAACACCGCTCCGTTGCGAGGTTGTTCTGTTGTGGTATCGTTGTAGATCAATGCGCGCTCTTTTATAGCATAGATCTGCTCGCTGCTGAGGAATTTCGCGATTGGTCCTTTGACCTCTTCGCCGTTAAAAATAATGTAGCCGAGGCCGGGCATTTCCTGCTCTTTTGCCCAGTCGTTTAATTTATCGAAGAAGCTGCGCGGCTGCTTTTCGGCTCCGACGACTCCGATGGCACGTACGTCGCCTCCTTTTTTGAGGACTTCCTTAAAAGCGGTAAATTCAGATTTTTCGAAAATATCCGCTACTCTGTTTATTATGAGAGGATTCCGCAGATCCGGCTTATCGCTGCCGTAGTGAAGCATAGCGAAGTCGTAGGGAATTCGGCGAAACGGATAGGAAGAAACGGCTTTGGTCGTGTACTCCTTAAATATCTCGTATATGACTGGTTCTATGGCATTGAACACATCATCCTGCGTCACGAAGGACATCTCGAAATCTAGCTGATAAAATTCTCCCGGAGATCGATCGGCTCTGCTGTCTTCGTCTCGAAAACACGGCGCTATCTGGAAATATTTGTCGAATCCAGCCACCATAAGCAGCTGTTTAAACTGCTGCGGAGCTTGCGGCAGTGCGTAAAATTGTCCCGGATGCAAACGACTGGGGACCAAAAAATCCCGCGCCCCCTCTGGAGAACTGGCAGTCAAAATTGGCGTATTTATCTCCAGGAATCCGGCTCTGCGCATTTTTTCTCGTATGCTGGCGATGATATTACAGCGTAACACAATATTTTTGTGAATTTTTTCCTTGCGCAGATCCAAAAATCGATATTTCAGTCTGTTTTCTTCGGATGTGTCGGAAACACTGCTGATGGCCATGGGAAGATTGTCTACAAAGGATAAAACCTTGAACTCCTCAATGCGAATTTCTATCTGACCAGTGGGGTTTTCGTTGTTGACGGTGTCAACGCCCCTTTCCACAACAGTTCCGATCACCGTCACAATGCATTCGTGCTTAATTTTCTCCACCTCCGTAAACGCCGCGCAGCCGGAATCCACTACGCACTGGGTTATGCCATAGTGATCACGAAGATCAATGAATAGCAGATTCCCGTGATCCCTTTTCTTGTGCACCCAACCGGATAAAGTTACTCTGGTTTCTACGTGTTTTGCCCTCAATTCTCCGCAGTTGTGAGTTCTATAGGTATTCATATGCATTTCCTCGTAAAAAATTATCGCTATTATCCTAAAAAAACGCTAATTTTACAAGACATGACTTTTCGTGCCTTACCATCCTAATTTTTTCTTAATAATTATGCCCAATAAAGAAAAAAACGCGTTTTTACACAAACTGTCCCATTGTTCATAGAATGGTAGGCGTAGGTTACCTACAATATATACATTGACAAATCCTGCTGCCCAGCGAGACTACCGACCTTATCATCCACGTAATTGGTGTCGATGATTACTTCTTCACCGCTTTTTTGATCGGCGCAAAAGCTTATGTCCTCCAGCAATTTTTCAATCACGGTATAGAGACGTCGAGCGCCAATATTTTGCAGTTGACGATTGACAATCGCAGCAATTTCAGCAATTTTTTCAATACTATCGTCGGTAAAATTCAAAATTACTCCTTCTATTTTCAAAAGCGCCTTGTACTGTTTTATGAGACTGCTTTCGGTGTCCTTGAGAATTTTCACGAAATCTTCCTGTGTCAAATACTTCAATTCGACGCGTATCGGCAGTCTTCCTTGAAGTTCTGGCAGCAGATCCGACGGTTTTGAAATGTGAAACGCTCCGGAAGCTATAAATAATATGTGATCCGTCTTGATGGTACCGTATTTAGTGCTTACCGAACAGCCTTCTATCAGTGGCAAGAGGTCCCGTTGCACGCCTTCGCGACTGACATCAGCTCCGGAAGTGTTTCTGGCACAGACCTTGTCGATTTCATCAATGAATACAATGCCGTTTTGCTCGACAATGGTCATAGCTTCTCTTATGATTTTATCGCGATCCACCAGTTTTTCGCTTTCTTCGTTGAGTAAAACAGTGCGAGCTTCCTGAATGGTTACGGCACGTTTTTTGGTTTTACTTATGCCGAGAGCGTTACTCATCATGTCCGAGAGATTTAGCATACCAATCTGAGCTCCGGGAACTCCGGGGATATCAAATGCTTGACCGGAAGAATTATCTGTTACATTTATTTCTATTTCTCTATCGTCCAGAAGTCCCGACTGAAGCATTTTTCTGAATTTATCTTTGGTTTCGGAGGTAGCGTTTTCCCCCACAAGGATTTCCACTATTTTTTCCTCGACTTTTTGCTGGGCTTGCTCGTTTACCATCTGAACTTGTTTTTCTTTTACATCGGAGACGGCTATTTCAACGAGATCGCGAATCATCTGCTCGACGTCTCGGCCAACGTACCCGACCTCTGTAAACTTCGTGGCCTCCACTTTTATGAATGGCGCACCCACGAGACGTGCCAATCGGCGAGCAATTTCCGTTTTTCCCACTCCAGTAGGACCAATCAGCAAAATATTTTTTGGCGAGATCTCGTCCCGCAGCGGATCCAGGACCTGCTGACGTCTCCAGCGATTGCGCAAAGCCACTGCTACGGCCTTCTTGGCGTCATTATGACCAACTATAAAACGATCAAGCTCTGACACTATCCGAGCTGGTGTTAAAGATAAATGCGTCATTTAATGCCCTCCGTATCTAATTTTTCCAAAATTATGGACGAATTGGTATATATGCACAACTCTGCTGCTATCTGCATAGACCGCCGTACTATTTCTTCTGCCGTATGATCTTCGTTAATTAGAGCTCTTGCTGCCGCAATCGCATAATTTCCACCTGAACCAATGCCAATAATTCCGTCCTGCGGTTCCAGAACATCGCCGGATCCCGAAACAATCAGCGATATATTCTTATCGACAGCGGCGATCATAGCTTCTAGTTTGCGAAGATATTTGTCTGTTCTCCATTCCTTGGCGAGCTCCACACAGGCGCGCTGCAACTGTCCTGGATATGCGTCTATCTTGGATTCCAAACGCTCGTATAGAGTTATGGCGTCGGCAGTCGCTCCCGCATAGCCAATCAAAACATTCTTGGAATTCGAAAATCGTACTTTACGCACATTGGCTTTAACAATGATGCTGCCCATTGTGACCTGTCCGTCGCCGGCCATTACTACCTGATTCCCCTTGCGAACCGAAAGAATTGTCGTTCCCATCCATGTCATATATTCACCACTAAATCATAATTTTATATTCATAACACAACAAAGTAATTATAAGCATCTTCTCTAAAATTCTAAAGCGGTTTCTTCAGTAGCAGGGATTCATAATTCAGATATTATACCAAATCTCATCTTTGGTATCCAAAAGATACTGCCAACTTGCAGAAGCCGTAAAGCCTGCCTTAGATAATTTGTAATGAGATCTGGTGTCAGCTATAGTCGACGACTACAGCTGACAGATTTTTACAAATGTTTCGGGTATACTCAGCACTACGATTCTATCGCCTACTGCAGCTAATTTCTGCTCTTCGACAATTTTTTGCGCGGAAGCAACGAGCTTCTCGCCAAATTCTCTGCGAGTAACCATGGACACGACTCCGTTGCAAAGTCCTACTTGTCCGGCAGTGGCTTTCGACTCTGTAAGCAGAATTACCGGAACCCGAGGCCGCAATCTGGAGCAGCGTACCACATCTTCAAACGAATCTGTGCTCAAAACTATGGCACTGGCGCAGGAGAATTCCGCTGCGTTTTTGGCTGCTATGCAGAGAGCGTCCAGTACCGATTGCTGTGGCAACTGTGTATCGTCCTCCAGTTTTCTTGCGCAGTATGGATCTGCTTCGACCTTCGTAATTACCTTGCTCATGATGGATACTGCTTCAAACGGATATTGTCCCGAAGCCGATTCCGCCGATAGCATGGTGGCGTCGGTACCGCAGTAAACAGCAGTGGCAACGTCGGATACTTCTGCTCGCGTAGGACTTGGCGTTGTTATCATGGACTCCAGCATCTGAGTAGCGACAATCACCGGACGTCCAATCCGATGACAGGCATTGAGGACTCTCCTTTGCACTAGCGGCACATCTTCCGGATCCATTTCCACGCCTAGATCTCCCCTGGCAATCATTATGCCGTCGGAAATTTCCACAATCGGTTCAAGAGCATCTATGGCCAGCGGTTTTTCAAGCTTCGAAATAACCTTGGCGCGATCTCCTATTATGTTCTTCGCGTTTTCTACATCTTCGACACTCTGTACAAACGACAGCGCAACCCAATCTACTCCTAGATCCAGAACAAAGTCCAAATCCCGCAGATCCTTTTCTGTTAAGGCAGGAATCTTCAGCATCGCGTGCGGAACATTCACTCCCTTGCGATTGGAAAGAGGTCCCCCAACTAATACCTTCGTCTCTACGCAGGTGGAGTCATGATATATTACCTCAAAACGAAGCTTTCCATCGTCTAATAACAGCGTCGTGCCAACCGTTAACGCCTCCAAAACCTCCGGATGAGGCAGAGGAACGCGTCTGGTGTCGCCTGGTGTAGAATTGAGATCAAACCTGAAAGTATCTCCGTTCTCCAAAATAATTTTGTCGTTCTCAAATGTACCAATCCGAAGCTTGGGCCCCTGTAAATCCGCAAGAGTGGTGGTATTGTGATGATGCTTCTTCCCAATCGCCCTAATGGCCTCATATACCTTCCGGTGACCATCATGAGAACCATGCGAAAAATTTAGGCGGAACACGTCGACTCCGCTCAAAAAAAGCTTTTCTAATTTATCCGGATCACTGCTGGACGGACCAATCGTCGCAACTATCTTTACACTGCGATTACGTTTCATACAATACCTCCATCATACACTATAATACCTAGCTTCGGAAAACCGCTTCTGCTCAGCTCCAGACAGATTTTTTAGAAAAATCAAAGCGCACAGTTCGCAACATATATAACACACCGCGAAAATCGACGCACCAAATCGCTATAAAAAACGCTGGAAAGCTGTTCGTAAACAGTTACCATTGCTGCAGTATAACCAGATATGTGCAAACACACAAGATGCTCATCAGTACTCTCTTACCATCCATTGCATCATAGAAACATCCACAAAGTGTGTGGAATTGTTTAAAATGAGCATATAGATCCGTCGAGTTTTTTTATATGTGCCGGATGGTAAGATAATATAGGAATTTGGTTCAAGAGTAGATTAGATTGATTTTCTAGCCCAATAAGGTAGGATATATCAATGAA
>JAITDB010000080.1 GCA_031282785.1 Holosporaceae bacterium | reverse complement strand
GGCGTAAAATTTTCCTAAATTGGGATTCAGAAATATGGGTATTTTTTATGTATCTATTTTTCATTGATATATCCTACCTTATTGGGCTAGAAAATCAATCTAATCTACTCTTGAGCCTTATTATTTAATCCGTAGGGTGGTTAGATGTCTCCCAAAAATAATTTCATTGATCGCAAAGTTTCGATACTTCTACAGAAGACGGCTGCTTCGCTTCGTATATCACGTCATATATCCAATGAAATATCCGAAGATTCAGCTGGAATTTTCTTTCAAACGCCGGAATAGCCTTGGCAGAAAATGCTCCTTCTGCAAGATTCCCGTTCCAGTTATCGATGCAGCCACCATTTGCCAGATGTTCGCCAAACAAAACATTTCGCGATTGCTGACTGGTACAAGTAAGAATTGTGTCCCCTACTCCACCGAGCTCCAAAAATGTATCTTTTTGTCCTCCCATTGCTATAGTTAGACAAATCATTTCCTGCAGTCCGCCTACCATAAGCTGCGCGGCAGCATTATTTCCCAAATTCAAACCGCTAAATATGCCGCAGCCCACGGCCAAAATATTTTTTAATGCACCGGCAATTTGCAGTCCGATATAATCATTCAGAGGTTTTAGCACAAAATTAGCATGGGAAAGATGAACAGCAATATCTTCTGCCAGCACACGTCTAGGAGACGCAATGTTTACGCCAAACGGCAACCCCTGAATCACCTCATGCGCAAACGATGGCCCAGAAAATACAGCAATATCGTTGGGAATAAGTTCCTGCACCAGATCGCTTATTAATCTTGCGTGAATAATATCCAGACCTTTGGAACAAAGAACCACCGGCTTTTCGGGATATTGTCCCTTCAGCTGATCGCAAACATCAGCCACAGCGCTCACCGGAATCGCAAAAAATATTATATCAGCATCGGAAATCCGTGAAAAATCAGTAGTGCAGGATATGTTACCATTTAAACACGCACTGACGGAATTACTGCGAGCGTTTATGGATTCTTCTATGGATACCGAGTCGCTTACTAACAAGATCTCCCCGGATTTCACACTAAAACACTGAGCTATTGCGGTGCCGTAGCTGCCGGCTCCAATAATGGCTATTTTTTTGTAGTAATCATTCATAAAACCTCTCAAATTCCTTTATGGTCCCTTATATTTCCCAAAAATATGCTATATACTCCATAAGTCAGTATAAGATACAAAAAAATGCTTAAACATTTATTAACGAACATATCATTTGTGCAGCATATAAAAAAGTCATACGAAACTGCACGGGGATATTATTTAAAATGTAAACAACAATTTAAAAATTCTCCCCAATGCTCTCATCATCTGCGCAATGTATTTACGCTAATATTGTCATATTTTATAGTTTCCTTGAGCATATATCCCGAGCCAACGCTCAGTAAATCTGTGATCGAAATTTTTTCTATGCTATGCATTTATGGAGCCATTTTTTTATGGTTTGCAGAAAAAATTACCCCAGATTTTCGCTATCACCTTGTGGCCTGTGTAACTATATGCGCTGCACCAATGCTATGTATGCACAACTCGTGCTTGGTGTCTCTGCTAGCAATATTCCCAATGATTCTTCTGCAATTTGTACTCCTCGGAGGACTGCAGGACAAAAAACTATTCCGAGACGCTATCCCTGTATACGTTGTGTGCGAAAATGAAAACGATCTAGATTGCATCAAGAATTTTCTGAAAAAATATAAAGTGTTTAAATATATTGTAGTCTCGAGTCAGTCTCCGGAAAAACAGGGTTTAAATTCCTTCCAATCCATTGACGCCGTAAGAAAATGGCTGAAAAAAATTAATAGAATCGCGTTTTCTCCCGTTCCTCGTAGACTGCTCTACTTCGCCTCCAAAATAAACTACGATACTTTGATAAATCTCATGGGATTATCCTCTGAATTCAGCATTCCACTGTTCAGAATAACGCTCCATGCTTCCAATAGTTCCAGTGCCTCTGGCACATTGGGCGAAGAGGGCACACTCTCTCCCGTCGATATCTCGGACTTTGACGCAGTCACTCTGACATCGCAGGAAAAATCTGCACTGTCGACAGTCTTGAGCGGAAAAACTGTGTGGATCCACTACGACGGACGCTATAGCGTATTGGATCTTGCATTTGCCATAGGATCTCTGCCGTCCATAGACATGACGCTGCTCTGTGAAAACGAAAGACTAATGGCAGACGCCGAATTGGAATTGAAAAATAAATCCCCTAACCAAAATTATAAAATAAAAATCGTCGATCTGGAAATGATGAACGCCTGCAGTTCCAAACCAGATATATTGTTCTATAACATGCCAGTGAAATTCGCTAATTGTTGTGATGGCATTTTGAAAGAAGCCGTAATAAAAAATGTCATTGGTATTCACAAACTCATAGAATTTGCTAATCAAACAAGCATACCATACGTTTTTTTGCTTTCGAGCAGTGGCGCCATGAACGCCAATAACTGGATCGGTGCTACCCAGCGTCTCGGCGAACTTCTGGCGCAATTTGCAGACTCCCGTAGCAGAAAATTTCACACGAAATTCAGAGTTATTCGTATTCCAACAAGCGCCACAGAAAAATTCGGGATTTTAGGCAAAATTATGGCTTCTATCAAGGCCAATGGCTGTATAAATATAGATTTTCCCGTCTCCGATGTAAAAAAAATGTACTACAGAAAAGACATTCTGGCACTATTGATAAAAATGGTGGTATTCGCTCTGAAAGAATACGATTTTTCTTCTGCTGTCTACACTCTCATTCCTAAAAACAGCATCTCGCTGGAGGATCTACTCAACGCCGTTTGTCATCAGTTTTGCCTGAGAAAAGACGCCGATGTGAAAATCATCAACGATTGCGAGTCGGAAACAATGGATCTGGAAGATTTTCCCAATATCACCGAGCCATTGGAAAAAACTCCTATAAACGGCATTATGCGTACGAAATTTTCCAATCACAATCCAGCATCCTATGAGACCGCTCCCTGGAGTATCGCCCAAATCGACGCCATGAAAACTCGCGAACTTATTTCTGTCGTCTTCCAAAGCCTAAACGAAAAAATTACCAAATAAAATCTCTTTGACGTCATAGGGAGCATCTATAAAAATATAGAGCATCTTATCCTGCAAATTTAAGAAGTTCTGTCATTGTTTCTTCTTCCATGGCGACAACTCTAGAACACAAAACATAAAATTTTTGTTTTTTCAGAGCATCCCCAAAATTACAGGTTGCAAATATGGTCTTATTTTTATCATTTTCTGATAACTCGCAGTTGCGTCAATGGCGCGTTTATCGTATGATACGCATATGGTCTAAGATAGGGAGTAAACGTGGTATATTCAAAAGATTTAAGAGAGAAAGTTATGGAGTATATAGATCAATACTATCCGCAATCTTACGTAGCAAAATTATTTAACATAAGTACTAAAACTGTTTGGAATTGGATTAAGCTTAGAAAAGATACTGGTAGTCTAAAGCCAAAGTCATCAACTCGCGGAGCTGTAAAACTAAAGGAAGATGAGTTGCGTCAATATCTGAAGGATCATCCACACGTGTGTCTTAGGGAAATAGCATTACATTTCAATTGCAGGCCATCTTCAGTGCATTCTAGACTGAATCATCTGGGAATAAAATACAAAAGAAAACACACGTCCTGGAGAAGAAAATCCAAACGCAATGCTTTGTTGAAAAATGTGGCATAAATAGCAAAAAAAATTCAATCCATGCAATATTTTTCCCAGATAAAACGAAATATTCTCTGTGAAATCGCAGAGAATAGTGTAACCGTAAAGAGGGAGAAAAAAAAACATTAGACAGGCAACGGCTGCTTATAAATAATTGATTAATCCATTTGGCGTAGGCTAATTATCGAAAGTTTAGAAAACAAATAGCGGATTTATAAAAGATGAGGTTGTTGATATCTGGATTTTTTCGACAACTAGCGTTGCTGCAGTTTAAATTTTTTTGTATAAATCGCCGTGGTTCCGTGATAATAGAAACTGCGTTAACTCTTCCTATAGTTCTTTTGCTAATCTTTTTTACTTTGGAAATTTTGCGATTGAATATTGCGCAAGTTATAATGGAATCCATTGCAGTAGAAGCCACTTTTGCGTTCATTGACGAAAAAAAAACCGATTCATTTATAAGTATCATTCAAAAGCATGTGACATCGAATATAGGAGAAATAAAATGGTACTTTGCCGTATATAAAAATTTGGAAACTATGTATGAAAATCCTCCATATGGTGCAGAAGATATATATTGGTATCCGGATAAAAGTTTATTTATAAAAACTGGTGAGAATTTTATGGAGAAAACCGGAGATATGCAGATTGATGATCTTCAGCATCCGGAAACAAGTTTCAGTAGTGATAATGAAAACGAAGACTATAAAACTCTTTCCGGCAAGATATTTGTGCTCACTTTCGTATGCGATTATAAATTTTCCATTAATATGATAAAAAAATGATGGAGAAACAGCGTTTTTTTCGCAAGGAAATATATCATTCTGATGATTGCACGATTGTAGAGTGAAACTGTTTATTAATTATGTTGCTTCTACTAATTGCATATGCCGCATCCTCTGCTCCAAATGACGTAATGCTC
>JAITDB010000072.1 GCA_031282785.1 Holosporaceae bacterium | reverse complement strand
GCTCTAAATAGTGGCAGTATTTTCCTTTGTTTTTTTAGATAAATTGCTTACCAAGGCATTTAGGAGCACGTCATCTGCAGTATCTACTTTTACCAATTTTATATTTTCCAAGACGCTTTGTGGAACATCGTGCAGATCGTGTTCATTTTCTTTAGGCATGATTACGGTTTTGATGCCGCCTCGGTGGGCCGCCAATAATTTTTCCTTCAGACCGCCAATGGGAAGCACTCGACCGCGAAGCGTAATTTCTCCTGTCATGGCCACGTCATTTCGGACCGGAATAGAGGTAAGAGTGGAAACGATGCTGGTCACCATGGCAACTCCGGCAGAAGGACCGTCCTTGGGAGTGGCTCCTTCCGGCACATGGATGTGGAAATCAGTATGCTCGAATATCTTCGGATCGATGCCAAATGATTCAGCTCTGGATCTCACGAAACTTATGGCCGCCTGGATCGATTCTTGCATGACGTCGCCGAGTTTCCCTGTGAGAGTCGTTTTTCCTTTTCCCGGAACGCTGATGGCCTCGATGGATAATAATTCTCCGCCGACTTCCGTCCAGGCAAGACCCGTTACGACGCCAACGAGATTTTTATCTTCGGTACCCAGTCGATTGAATTTTTTAACACCGGCGTATTTTTCCAGATTTTTCTCTGTGATGGCGATGCTTTTTATTTCGTTTTCATGCTCCATCAGTTCCTTAACGACTTTTCGAGCGATATTAGCGATTTCTCGTTCTAAATTTCTCACGCCGGCTTCACGGGTATAGTTTCTTATGAGCTGCATGATGGCCTCGTCAGATATGGAAAATTCGTTTTCCTTCAGGCCATTTTCTTTTTTTTCTTTGGGGACCAGATGCCGTCTGGCGATTTCCAATTTTTCCAGCTCTGTATAGCCGGAAAGCTTAATTATTTCCAGACGGTCCAGCAGAGGTTCTGGCATTTTGTAGGAATTCGCAGTTGTAATGAACATGACGTCCGAGAGATCATAATCCAGCTCGATATAGTGGTCGTTGAAGGCGCAATTTTGCTCAGGATCCAAGACTTCCAGCAGTGCGCTGGAGGGATCTCCCTTCCAATCGGATCCCAATTTGTCGATTTCGTCCAGGAGAAACAGCGGATTCGATGATTTTGCCTTCTTCATGCTGGCAATGATTTTCCCTGGCATAGAACCTATGTAAGTACGGCGATGTCCTCTTATTTCAGACTCGTCACGCACACCTCCCAGGGAAATTCTGACGTAATTGCGGCCGGTGGCCTCAGCAATCGACTTCGCCAGAGATGTCTTGCCCACTCCCGGAGGACCTACCAGACAAATAATGGATCCCTTTAATTTGCCGACTTTATTTTGAACTGCTAGAAATTCGAGAATCCTCTCTTTTACAGATTCCAGACCATAATGATCGCGATCCAGCACCACTTTTGCCGCTTTTATATCCATTTTGATTTTTGTTTTGTGATTCCATGGAATGCTTATGAGCCAATCCAGATAATTGCGGATAACAGTGGCTTCTGGAGACGCCGTCTGCATATTTTTCAGTTTTTTCAATTCGGCATTGAATTTTTCTCGAGCTTCCTGAGAGAAATGTATTTTTTTCGCTTTATTTTCAAATTCCTCGATTTCATCGATGGCTCCACCATCTGGGTCACCCAATTCTTTCTGAATGGCTTTTATTTGCTCGTTGAGATAATACTCCTTCTGGGTACGTTCCATCTGCTTTTTTACACGATTGCGAATTTTCCGCTCGACATTTATGACATCGATTTCAGACTCCATGAAGGAGAGCAATTTCTCGAATCTTTTTTTGACGCTTGTTTCCTCCAGCAGCGCTTGTTTATCCTGTATCCGTAGTACCAGATGGGCAGACACCACGTCGATGAGATTATTTACCGATTCCATTGTTTTGATAGCTGCAACAGTGTCCTGCGATATTCTTTTGTTCAGTCTCGCGTAGTTTTCGAAGCGCTCTATGACGCTCCTTCTATATGCTTCTATTTCCAGAGGATTCTCATTGGTGCGGACTTTTAAAGATTCATATTGTACGGAAAAATAATCCTTATCCGAAACGCATTTCACAACCGTGACTCTCTCGACGCCCTCTACGAGAATCTTCACGGTTCCATCCGGGAGTCTCAGTAGCTGCAATATATTGCCAAGTACGCCTACGTGATATAAATCATTGAAAGATGGATCATCGTTGTGCAAGCTCTTCTGAGTCAACAACACAACTTTCTTATCGTTTTCAACAGCCGCTCCCAAAGCGTTTATGGATCTGGTTCTCCCAACGAACAACGGAACAACAACATGTGGAAATACAACAATATCTCTTATCGAAAGTACCGGACAAACATTCTGCAAAACACTCTCCTAGCAAATCGCACTATTTTTAACACTGGCGTATTTTAATATAGGTGGGTGCTTTCCTTCAATAACTTCTTGGGAAATTATAACTTCTTCTACGTTTTTATTGGAAGGAAGATCAAACATAATGTCGAGAAGTATGGATTCCATTATGGATCTAAGTCCTCTGGCACCGGTTTTTCTCTCCAGTGCGAGCTTGGCAATGGCGATAATGGCGCCTTCATCGAAGGTTAGGACAACATCTTCCATGCTAAATAATTTTTGATACTGCTTGACCAGCGCATTTTTTGGCTTGGTTAGTATAGATACAAGAGCAGCTTCGTCCAGATCGTTCAGAGTTGTAATCACTGGCAATCGGCCAACGAATTCCGGAATTAATCCGTATTTTAGCAGATCCTCCGGCTCGACTTTGGCGAATAATTCTCCGATATTTTTATCTTCTTTGCATTTTATATCTGCGCCAAAACCTATGGACGAATTATTTCCGCGCGCCGCTATTATTTTATAGAGTCCGGCAAATGCTCCGCCGCAAATAAACAATATGTTGGTGGTATCGACATGCAGAAACTCCTGCTGCGGATGCTTCCGGCCACCCTGCGGAGGAACCGACGATACAGTCCCTTCCATGATCTTCAGCAGAGCCTGCTGCACTCCTTCGCCGGACACGTCTCGGGTTATGGAAGGATTATCGGATTTTTTGGATATTTTATCGATTTCGTCGATGTAAACAATCCCCATCTGAGCTTTTTCGACGTTGTAATCTGCGGCCTGCAATAGTTTCAGAATGATATTTTCGACGTCTTCTCCCACGTAACCGGCTTCTGTGAGAGTAGTGGCGTCGGCCATGGTGAAAGGTACGTCGATGATACGAGCAAGAGTCTGAGCTAGAAGCGTTTTCCCGGTTCCCGTCGGACCAATAAGCAATATATTTGACTTGGACAACTCCACATCACCGTTTTTGGAGATGTGATTCAGTCTCTTGTAGTGATTGTAAATGGCTACCGAGAGAACTTTCTTGGCCTTATCCTGACCTATGATATAATCGTCCAGCGTTTTGCAGATCTCCTGCGGAGCCGGAAGATTGTTTTTTCCCTTGGAATTACTACTAGAAGAAATATCAGAAATTATTCCTGCACAGAGCTCTATACACTCGTCACAAATGTAAACGGTGGGACCAACTATAAGTTTTTTCACTTCGTGCTGGGTCTTCCCGCAAAAAGAACAGCGTAAAGTAGCTTCACCGTCTACCATTTTTCCCATCTATTCCTCCAATATAGTGATTGCCGATCCCAAACATACATAGCCTATAACTCGGCGCGCATACCTTCTTTTATTCTCGCATCAATATTCCAAAAAATACTTAATTTTTGCATTTTTCTGCAGTTATTCTTATTTTTCTTCAAATATAAAAAACTCTATCAAGAAACCATACATAATTTCTAGAAAACAATGTCGCAAAGTATACAACCTAATTGTATGCTTAATCAATATATTATAAAACAATAAAAAATATAGACAATCCTCCCAAATTGCGCAGCTAACTGTGACGAATCCGCTGGACCTCACATTTCGAGAGCCTCTGACGATCTGCCGCAATGACCTCTGGCTCTGAAGTTTTTTCTACGATCTTGCAAAAACAACACTATGCCACTTTATGCCAATCGAAAATCTTCCTAGAAAATTCAGTATGGTTCAAGAGAACCTTAACCTTTTTTGCGGAATGTGCGAGGATATCACAAAAAAAATTGTAATTT
>JAITDB010000001.1 GCA_031282785.1 Holosporaceae bacterium | reverse complement strand
AGTAATTGCTCCCGCGCTTCCCAATCGTCGGGTTCTTTCCCCTTGGGAACATCTAGTACTCCTGTGTAAATCAGTCCTTTGGAGCGTAGAAAATCGATGGCCTTTTCAATTGCACCATCATTTATGTACTTCAATTCCGACGAAAAAATATCATGGCAAATGCCGAGCTCCTGAAGATCCGCTCTTATACAGTCCATCATGTCTGCAACGGCAAATTCTCTGAAAAACGGCAGCCATTCCTCTTCGTTTTTATTTAAAAAAGAATCGCCAAATGCTTTTTTTAATTTTTCAGCCGTGTCTATCAAATATTCTCCCGGATAGGCCCAATCTGGAAGCTCGCCATCTGCTTTTTGGAACAGCTCTAGATATCTGTGACGTAACGATCTGGCTAAAATTTCCACCTGTTTCCCTGCGTCATTTATATAGTACTCCTTGGTGACGTCGTAGCCCACAAACGACAACAAATTCGCTAGAACGTCGCCGGAAACGGCGCCACGTGCGTGTCCTGCATGCAGAGGACCAGTCGGATTCGCAGATACATATTCGATATTCACACGTTGCCCGACTCCAATGGCGATTTTCCCGAAATCCTTGGCAAGCATCCGCCGACAGTGTTCGGTCAGGACTCTATTCGGTATGCGCCAATTGATAAAGCCGGGAGATTTCACGCTCACATCCTCAAAATCTCCGTGCGACTGCAAATGCCGACAGAGCTCGTTCGCAATAACCAGCAGAGGTTTATGGATTTTTTTTGCTAAAACCATAGCGATGTTCGTCGAAAAATCTCCAAAAGACACATCTTTCGGAGGATCAACTGAAACCAAATCGCTGTACTCGGCATCAACGAAATTCTTTATTATATTAGCGTAACGAACGAAGAGAGCCTCTTTCATATCTGCATTCCTAAATTATCTAAACAGCTTATTCACAAATATTTGCTAGTGATGCTAGCATCAAAATGCAAAATTAACAAAATGATTTTTGAGAAAAAGCACACCCCCGCAACGTTATTAACGCTGCGGGAAAATGTGTTGTCATAGTTATTTAAAACGGAGTGCAGCCGAAGCTGCATAACGAAATGAAAGCTTAGACGAATCTGAGCAAACACATCGTAGGATGAAAAAACTTCTCCTGACAATAGGTTAGCATACCCAAAAAATATTGCAACTACTTTTTTGTATTTTTTTTAGAACAACTATATATTGTCCAAAATCCACAGTTGATGAAATAGAGCTATTGCATTATGGTTTTCAGGAGTGATTCAATTTTTTCTGCTTGTTCGAAGGAATTATCCAAAAAAAATTGCAGTTCTGGTACAGATTTCAGTCGCACATTAGCCCCCAGATGATATCTCAATTTCGGAGAATGTTTTTGCAGGAACAGCAGACACTCTTCGCCGGAAAATTTATGGGAAAGTGAGACAACGAAGAGCTTAGCATGCCTCAGACATGAGCTAACTTCAACGTCTGTTATGGATATCAGCGAGGGACTCACGTTGGAATCTTCATCAAAAATATTGCAGCGGAGCAAAAAATCGGCCAATATTTTTTTTATTTCTGCAGCCACTCGTTGTTGGCGAGATTTTTTTTTCTGTAGCATATTCTTTTAAAGTTGACGAGCAACTTCCTCCAGTTCGAAACATTCTATAATGTCACCAACATGTATATCGTTGTAATTTTCGATAGATATGCCGCATTCGAATCCGGATCTTACTTCTTTGACGTCGTCTTTCATTCTTTTTACGGATTTTATATCTCCGGAATGCACGACGATGCCATTTCTGATTAGTCGAGCTTTAGCGTTACGTTTAATTATGCCATCTTGCACGAAGCATCCGGCTATGCGACCAAGTTTCGACACATCGAAGGTACGTCTTACTTCGGCTGCTCCCAGGACATTTTCCTTGATATCCGGCGACAGCATACCGGAAAGAAGCGCTTTTATGTCATCGATAAGGTCGTATATTATGGAATAATATTTTACTTGCAGTCGATCTCGTGCGATTTGGTCGCGAGCTTGCATATTGGCTCGCACGTTGAATCCCAGGATCAGCGCATTAGACGCTCTTGCCAAGGAGACGTCACTTTCTGTAATTTCTCCGATGCCGGAATGGAGGACCTTGACTGCTACTTCGTCTGTGGACAATTTTTGCAGACTGGAACAAATGGCTTCGGAGGATCCCTGTACGTCGGCTTTGACTATAATCGATAGCATGCGCAGTTTTTCGTCTGTTTCGAGCTTGGAGAACATCTGTTCGACACTGCCACGGGAAGAAACTACCCAGGATTGTTCTCTTTTTTTTCTATCCCGATAGCCGGAGATTTCTCTTGCTTTATTTTCGTCACCGACGACCACGAAATCGTCTCCTGGAACGGTATTGCCATTGAATCCGACCACTTCTCCCGGAGTTCCCGGAGTTAATTCTCGGAGAATCTCGTTGCGATAATTTTTTATGGCTTTCACACGTCCGAAAACACTGCCGGAGACGAAAATATCTCCTATTTTCAGAGTTCCTTTTTGTATCAGGATGGTAGCAACGGGGCCCTGACCTTTTTCGACCCGCGATTCTATGACAACGCCTTCTGCCGAACGATTGGGATTTGCTTTGAGCTCCAACATTTCCGCCTGCAGCAAAATTATTTCCTCTAATTTATCGAGATTAAGAGCGGTTTTGGCAGAAATCTCTACGTCCATGACGTCGCCGCCATAGGATTCTACCACCACCTCATGATTCAGCAGAGCTTTTCTCACTTTATCTGGATTAGCACCGTGTTTGTCCATTTTATTGATGGCCACAATGATAGGCGCACCAGCTGCTTTGGCATGGTTTATTGCTTCGACAGTTTGATCCTTCACGCTATCGTCGGCAGCCACCACGAGCACCACGACGTCAGTGACATTGGCTCCGCGCGATCTCATTTCCGTGAATGCTGCGTGTCCCGGCGTATCAATAAACGTTATGCGACGACCGTCTCCGAGATTAACCTGATAGGCTCCAATGCATTGGGTAATACCGCCAGCTTCTCGAAGAGCGACGTCTGTTTTCCGCAGCGCATCCAGGAGCGACGTCTTTCCATGATCCACGTGTCCCATTATGGTCACCACCGGAGGACGATGCATCAAGTCTTCATTGCTATCATTTAATTTCATGCCAATTTCCACATCGCTTTCGCTCACTCTTTTTACCTTGTGACCGAAATCGATGATAAGCAATTCGGCAGTATCGGCGTCTATGATTTGGTTGGCCGTGGCCATTACGCCGAGCTTCATGAGCGCCTTCACCACTTCTCCTGTACGAACCGCCATACGATTGGATAGCTCTTGAACACTTATGGTCTCGGGCAAAATAACTTCCCGAATTACTTTTTGATCCTTGATGCTCTTGTGCTGAAATTTATTTTTCTGCTGAGCTCTCTTAATAGATGAAAGAGAACGCCTGCGGCCACCTTCCTCTTCGTCAAAGGCATTGTGGATAGAAACACGGCCGGAACCGCTCGTATACTTTCCCTTTAATTCCCGAATATCTTTTTTTACCACTAGAGACTTTTTTGCAACACCAGATTTTTGCGACAGACTATCGTCCTCCTCATTGGTAGTGGAAGAAGAATGCTTGATATTCTTATGAGGATGCAATATCTGCCTTCCGTGCGTTGTGGACTCTTTGCTTTCTTTGGACACAACAGATGCTTTACTTTCTGCTATTTCGCTTTTACTGGAAATGTCTTCGACTGTTTCTTTTTCTGTCGTTACAGGAGGCTTTGCTTTCAATGCTAATTTACTCTGCTCTTCAGCCAATTGTGCTTTTAGCAACTCTTCTTTTCTTAATTTCTCTTCTTCCTGCAGACGTTCCTGCTCCTGTTTGTGCCGCTCTGCCTGTTCTTTTTCTTCTTTTATGGCTTCCTGCACGACCTTTATGCGGGTCTCAAGTTCTTCATTTGTTAAATTTCCACTCTTATACGGCTTGGCACTGGTCGATGCAGACCCCGAAGACGCTGCACTGCGCTTCTTCTTGACTTCAACTGTAACAACCTTGGATTTCCCGTGCGAAAAACTTTGTCTGACTTTGCCGTTGAAATCGCTGGCTTTGTTTTTGACATCTGCCGTACGAGATAGACTCAACGTGCCTTTTTTTTGCTCTGCCATATGAATTATCTCCCGCCATTTTCCTATTTAAACCAATGCTCTCTGGCTTTCATGATAACCTCGTTGGCGATATCTTTGTCAAGATCCGGCACAATCTCCACCAGTTCATCAGCACTCAAATCGGCAAGATCGTCTAGTTTCAGTATATTTTTGGCCGCCAGTTGCAGCAGCATTTTATCAGACAATAAGCCGATTGCTATTATTTTTTTATCAATTTTGAGTTTTTTTATTTTTTGGGACACTTCTTTTTCTTGTTCAACCAAATAATTTTTAGCTCGGGAAATGAGTTCGTCTGCCAAATTTTCGTCGAAGCCTTCGATAGATGCCAGTTCTTCCTTGGTAATACAGGCCAACTCTTCGATTTCGGAAAATCCTTCGGTAACCAGCAGATAGGCTATCACTTCGTCGCAATCCAGGATATCCATAAATACTTTAGATTGCTGATGATATTCCTGATTTCTTTTTTCTGTCGCTTCTGTTTCGGAAACGACGGTTACATTCCATCCAATAAGTTGAGACGCCAGCCGAACATTTTGTCCTCGCCTTCCGATGGCCAGGCTCAGCTGATTATCTGGAGCGAGCACTTCGAATTTTCTATTTTCTTCGTCCATGACCACTTTGGAGACCTCTGCCGGCGCCAATGCATTCACGGCAAAGGTTGCCGGATCATCTGACCAGAGAACAATGTCGATTTTTTCTCCCTGCAGCTCCTGTATGATGTTCTGGACTCGACTTCCGCGAATGCCAACGCAGGCTCCAATGGGATCGATGCTGGAATCGGCGGTGTAGACAGCGATTTTTGCTCTGCTGCCAGGATCTCGAGCAACGGATTTTATCTCGATTACTCCATCGTAAATTTCCGAAACTTCCTGCCAGAATAATTTTGCTAAGAACTGCGGGTGCGTTCTGGATAAAAATATCTGAGGGCCATTGGTTTCGCGGGAAACATCTGCGATATAGGCACGCACTCTATCTCCGACTCGGAAATTTTCCTTGGGAATGAGCTGATCCTTTTTTATAATGGCCTCGGTCCTTCCTATATCTAGAGTAACGGAATTATACTCCGCTCTTTTCACGACTCCACTGATTATTTCTCCGACTCTTCCAATAAATTCGTCATATTGCTTTTCTCTTTCGGCCTCGCGAATTTTTTGGGTGATAATTTGACGACCGACCTGCGCTGCGACTCTACCAAAATTTATCGGCGGTAATCTGGACGATAACACGCTGTCTACCGTTACATTTTCGTCTATTTTTTGAGCGTCCTCCAGGGAAATTTCCAGAAATTCGTTTTCTACTTCTTCTTTCACTGTCAGACATTTTAAAATGGAAACTTCACCGCTTTTGCGGTCTATACTGACTCTTATATCGTGTTCATGACCATATTTCGACCGTGCCGCTTTTTGAATAGCACTTTCCATGGCCTCTAAAATTTTTTCTTTTTCTAATCCTTTTTCTCGAGCAACTGCGTCGGAAATTTGTAATAATTCCGGTCCGTAAAAGCGAGAATCAGTCCATAATGCCGTTGACATATTCTAAATATCCTTAATTAAATCCATTTCAAAAAACTCTTCTAACCGTTATTTTTTTTATACTACGATAGGGAACAGCAATTTCGTCGCCATCAGTATCGCACCAAACTTTCAGATAGACAACCGTATCAGCGGAATTTTGTTCAATCCTTAATAATTTTCCTACGATTTTTTTCCTATTATTTATTGGGGAGTTCAACTCCAATTTTGCTTCTCTTCCGTAGAAACGCGGAAAATCATCCAGTTTCTGAATGGGGCGATATTCTCCCGGAGAGCTAACATTTAAATTATACTTACCATTTATAAAATCTTCCACATCAAAAATCGCAGAAATGATGCGACTTGCGGCAACGCAATCGTCGACAGACACCGGAGCGCCGTCCAAACGATCTATATCAATATCCACCGATGTCACAGGGCCGGACACTATCCGCAACTGCACGAGTTCGTATCCTCTGTCTGCGAGAGGAGCATCCGTGGCCGCAATTATTCTAGCATTTAACGACAAATCTCTTTCTTTCATTGTACGAATCCTGACCAACATACAGAAAAATGTAAATTTATGCAACAGGGCCTGTGGAGTAGGGAATATACATTTAAAGAAACTGTTGCATAATAGTTTTCTTTCGCAAGTGTTTACAATTGTCGCTCGAGTTTTTTCAATTAAGGGGAGTATTGAAATCTGAAAAATCTTCTTCCTGTGAACTATCTGTATTTCAGGACAGATTTCAATAGTTTTCATTCATATTTTCTTTTAGAATTAAATAGTCCTGGATCGCTTGCTGAAATCGGTTAATTTTTTCTGCCATATTGCCCTGATTTTATATTTTCGATCAATGCCGAGATATTTTTTGTCATATCAACGACAATGACATCGATTATTTTTTCTTGGTCGGTGTCGAAGTTTCCCAAAACGTAATCCGATACCATCGATTTATACAGCGGACGTCCAACGCCAATGCGAACACGCCAATAATTGACGCCTATAGCTGCATCAATGCTTTTTAGTCCGTTATGTCCGCCATTTCCTCCGCCTTTTTTTATTTTTATCTGAGAAAATTCGAGGTCGATGTCGTCATGAAACACGCATACATTTTCAGTCGGAATTTTATAAAAATCCACGAGGAACCGAGCGGCTTTTCCGGATAAATTCATGAACGTCTGAGGTTTTGCCAGAATTACCCGGGAATCTCCGATCTCGAACGACGCTGTTTCCACGATCGATGCCATTCTTTTGAAGCTTCCTCTGGCTGCGCAAACAATAGCATCCACGATTCTAAAGCCAACGTTGTGGCGATTTTTTTCGTAGGAAGCCCCCGGATTCCCAAGACCAATCAGCAGAACGGTCGTCGTCATGGGACGAATTACTTAGCAGTGGTGGCGGCTGGAGTTTCCGTCGTTGCAGCTGTTTCCTCTTCTTTCTTGAGAATTGTAGGAGCGACAACGGTGGCAACCGTGAAATTTTTTCCACCAGTTGGGAGCGTAATTCCTTCATCCAATTTTATGTCATTTGCATGAACCGTATGATGAAACTCGAATCCTGTGAGATCGATGGCAATGCTATCCGGTATGTTATTCGGATCGCACACGACGTCGATTTCGTGCACCAGCACGTTCAAAACACCGCCCATCTTGATACCCGGAGACGCCTGCTCATTAATAAAACTAATGGGAACGCGCACCGTTACTTTACTTCCTTTTCCGACTCTCAAGAAATCCACGTGGATCGGATTGTCGGTTACCGGATGAAATTGCACGTCTTTAGCCACAAGTTTCTGGCCTTTTTTTTCGGCGTTGTGCAGCTCGAACACTGTCGAGAAAAAATTAGACTTATGAACATATTTGCCGAGTAAATCTTTTGCGATGCAGATGGATTCCGTTTCTTTACCGTCTCCGTATACAATGCAGGGAATAAAACCGCTACGCCTTGCGGCTTTTGCAGATCCTGTTCCAACAGACGCTCGAGTTTTTGCTTCTAAAATAACAGTAGCCATTGTAATAACTTTCCTTTTTTCGAATTCGCTACAATATACACCGAATTGTTTCTGCTATCAATGAAGTAATGGACAATTTTCTGAATTTTCCAGTCAGAGGTGGCTGATGTGCGATACTATCAGTCAATACGATTTCCGTCAGAGCGGATTTTTCAAGCTTTTTCCAAGATCCGGCCGACAGAACACCATGAGTGCAGTAGGCAACGACGCCTGCAGCTCCGGATTCCATTAATATTTCAGCTGCGCGGCATAGAGTGGCTCCGGAATCCACCATATCGTCCAGCAGCAGGCAGATTTTTCCGGCAACGTCACCGAGTTTGTACATTTTTTTCAACTCTCCGAAGACGTTTTTTGTTTTGTTGCAGATGGCGAAACCGCAGCCAAGAGATTTTGCCAGCAGATCTGCTCTGTAGACGCCGCCCAAATCCGGCGAAACTACGGCAATTTGGTCGGATTTATATTTGCTGCGGATATCCATTTCGAAAATTTTTCTGGCGCTCATGTGATGAGTGGGGATTCTCAGCATTGGCTCGCAGTGATTGTCAAGGATCAGGCAATGGGAAATATTCATTGTCTCCAACAAACGCATCCACAGGTCGGCACCGAAGGATTCGTTTTCCAACTGTCGATCCTGACGGGAATATCCCATATATGTCAGGCACAAAATTATTTTTTTTGCGTTCCGGAGAGCGTCCAGCAGCAAAAAAAGCTCCACCCATTCGTCGTGATTAGTGGTGGACGTCAGCACAAGGCAATTGCGAAACGATTTTTCCAAAGAAACGCAAATTTCTCTATTGTTGAAGCATCTTACATTGGCCGGAGAAGCTGTCCAGGACAGTTCTTGCGCCACTGCTTTCGCCACGTCCTGAGAATTTCTGGTGTAGATTATTTCCATGAACATTCTCCACTAAATATTTTTCGATTTTAGGAATTTCTCAAACATATTACGGAAATATTTCTTCCACAAACGCCATTTCCCGATTTGCAAGCGGCTCTGTGACTGAAATAGCAGGAATTGTTCGCGACCGTATCCACCGACAACAGCTGTATATTCTGCTCTCGCAGTCCCGATTTCAGCAGATGCGTCTGGCAATAGTGTGCCAAGTTAAAATGTAATTTTCCATTGAAAGAACAGAAGCAGTCATCACCATCGGTGAAATTTTCGGAAAAATCGTCGCTTACTTCGTAGCTATTTGGGCCGATGCAGGGACCAATGGCTACTTTCGTACTGTCCAGATCGGCTCCGCGGCGAATTATTTTGTCCACTGTGCTCTCTACGATGCCAGATACTGCTCCTCGCCAGCCGGCATGGGCTGCTGCGATGATCTTGTTTTTTTCGTCAAAAAATAAAATTGGAACACAGTCGGCGGCCAGGACTCCAATGGCCAGACCAGGCACTGCGGTGACCATTGCGTCTGCCATAAGTCCTGTCGATGGAGTATCATTATTCACCTCCAGACACTTGTTTTCAGAACATTGCTTCAGTGTAATGAGCTTTCTAGCGCCAATGCAGTTTCTTACGATCTCCAAATTTTTTGCCACGTTCAGCGCATCGTCTCCCACATAGTTGGAGCAATTCAGAGAGGCATATACTCCTTCGCTGAAGCCGGATTCTCTCCCAAAAAAACCGTGCTCAATAAATGGTGACGCCAAAATTTCTGCTTTTAAGAGACCGTTGCACAGTGGCTCTTTTCCGCAATTGACTTCGTTGGATCCGCTGCTCGGTTCTTCATGTACAGCAAACACACTCTTAGAAGTATTAGCTGGCATCAGATTCTTCAGAGTCATTTGGAACCAGTCCCAGGGCCATCATATATGTGTCCAGCAGCATGTCCTCGTTTTCGCGGTCTCGGGGCCTCATTTTTTTTATCTTAATAATTCTTTTCATTATTTTGGTATCGAAGCCCTCAGATTTCGCTTCTGCATAAACATCACTAATGTGCTCCTGAATTTCGTTTTTTTCAACTTCAAGATTTTCGATTTTTGCTATATATTGCTTTAATTTATTTACTTCACTGGAATGCATATTCGTCCCTATAATTTTAATATCCTATTATATAATGTCATTGATATTCGAAAAAATTCGAATCTCAGTACTTCATTTTATACAAAAATTACCGCATCGGTAGCATAAAATCAATGCCAATGCAATCAATCGAAAAAAAATCCCAGATATTAACAGTTTTTGAAATATGTCCGATCATAAAAAGTGAGCTTTTTCAATGCCACAAAAATATATCACTACGTTGTATAAATTAGCTATCAAAATTACCAATTATATGATAGAAGTTAGCCATTGGATTTAGCAATGGATTTTTTATGTCAAACAGCAATAATTCTAGCTCTCCTGTTTTTTCCATTCCCAGGACTATATGGATATTGGGAGCGGTTAGTTTCTTCTCCAATTCTGCATCGGTCGTTATAACGGCCTTAACCCCGGAATTTATCATTCACATACTCGGATCCACTCCGGCAGTCATGGGGTACATTCGAGGATTTTCGGAAGCCTTATCATATATGGTAAAATTATTTTCCGGAGTCTTCAGCGATTGGCTTGGAAAACGCAAAATTCTCATTCTAATAGGATACTTCTGCGCAGCAATTGCGAAGCCGATGTTTGCATTATCTCGAGGACTCGGTCTTTACATATCGGCACAGCTGCTGGAGCGAATTACAAACGGACTCCGAGACACTCCCCGTGACGCTCTCATTGCCGATTGTGCTCCTAAGCAATTAAAGGGAGATAGCTACGGCATACGCAATAGTTGTGCCTACTGCGGATCAATGATCGGTTCCATTTTATGCTTTTTTATTTTGGCGAATTGCTCTGGAGATTCATCAGAGAACATCCGAATGGTCTATATGATCGCCGCCATTCCCATATTCATTGCGGTATCTCTGATATATTTTGGCATAGAGGAGCCTAAAGACCTGGTGCGTCTCAAAAACAGTCGCAAAGGATTCCCAATAAAAATGTCAGATGCTCGTCAATTAGGAGGAGGATTCTTGTATTATGCTGGCGTATGTTTCATATTTATGTGTTCCAGATACAGCGAAGCATTTCTGACACTCCGCGCCAAAGAAGTGGGCTTATCACTGAAATATATTCCGCTGGTGTTGGCGATTATGTATCTGTTTAATGCTCCGACTTCTAAAATTGTGGGATCCTGGTCCGATAGACGCGAAAGAAAAATTTTTCTGGCTTTCGGGTTCTGCATGATGCTGGCGTCCTGTATTATTCTGGCGTTTGCATCTGAGATATGGCATGTGCTGGTCGGAGTGGCCATTTACGGTATTCACTGGGGATCGACTCAGGGAACTTTCTTCGCCATTGTGTCTGATTATTCACCACCGCAGATAAAGGGAACGTCCATCGGTATATTCAACATTATCTGCTGCGCCGGCATGTGTATATCCAATGCCCTGATGGGAGAACTCTGGACAAGACAAGGAGCCGAATTTGCACTCCTGGTGAACGCAGGGATTACATTTTTTGCCGCAATTGGTATAATGTTTGTAAAACCTAACAAAGAAAAAATAGTTGGTGCCGAAAAATGAAGGAAGAAATAAAAAAACAATTCGAATCGATGGATAATATTCTGGATTTGCTTCGGAGGTTTCTTTGACACTGAATCTCTGGAAAATAAGCTGACAGAGCTGTCCAAACTAAGCGAATCCAGCGATCTGTGGCTCGATCCGGAAGCGGCGAAATCCGTGATGCAGCAGAAATCCAATGTGGAAAGCGAGTTAGGCAAATTTCGTAAAGCTGAAACAGACATCGCCGATTTAAAAATCATGCTAGAACTGGCAGAGGCCGAAAATGACGAATCCGCTTTGGCGGAAATCGAAAACGACATTCGAAAACTCCATGAATTCATGAAAATATATCAGCTGGAATGCTTTTTTTCCGGCGATGCAGATCACAACAGCTGCTATCTGGAGGTACACGCCGGAGCCGGTGGGACAGAAGCGCAAGATTGGGCCCAGATGCTGCTGCGCATGTATTCTCGCTGGGCTGAAAGTCATAGATATTCGGTCGAAATAATTGAAGAGAGTCCCGGAGAAGAGGCCGGAATAAAATCCGCCACCATAAAAATCGAGGGAAAAAAAGCCTACGGATGGCTGAAAAGCGAGTCAGGTGTGCATCGTTTGGTGCGGATATCTCCGTTTGACTCCAACGCTCGCAGGCACACGAGTTTTGCGTCAATTGGAGTGTATCCGGTTATCGACGACTCCATAAACATAGAAATAAATGACAGTGATCTGCGGGTCGATACCTACAGAGCGTCAGGAGCTGGTGGGCAGCACGTCAACAAAACCGACAGCGCTGTCCGCATCACGCATATTCCCACTGGTATCGTGGTGCAATGTCAAATCGACCGATCCCAGCATCGCAATCGCGCCATGGCCTTCGAAATGCTTCGGTCTAGACTCTACGAGCTCGAACTGAGAAAAAAAGAAGAGAAACTCAACGCCATAGACAAAAACGAAATAGGGTGGGGGCATCAAATCCGTTCCTACGTTATGCAGCCGTATCAAATGGTGAAGGATCTGCGCACCGGTTTCGAAAAAGGCAACGTCTCTGCTATTTTGGACGGAGAAATCGACGAGTTTCTCCAGACGTCCATCAGTGCCCGCGTTATGCAAACGGAAAAATAAATCAGAATTGACTAATAAAATTTATAGAAATAATGCCGAAATTAACGTTTTTTTAATTTTTTTTGGTTCAAGAGTAGATTAGATTGATTTTCTAGCCCAATAAGGTAGGATATATCAATGAAAAATAGATACATAAAAAATACCCATATTTCTGAATCCCAATTTAGGAAAATTT
>JAITDB010000130.1 GCA_031282785.1 Holosporaceae bacterium | reverse complement strand
GAATTATGATCAAAAAAAGTATTTTTGTATTGTACCTAGCGCAATTTCTGCCATTGATATCTGCATGAAGCAATGGAAGAAGGTCTGCAACCTCTTTTAGAGGATCAAGAGTCACATTTTTCTCCGAACAATATGCATCTAGACGGATTTGCCACATTATCTAGAAACGAAAAAAAATTAATTATTTTTTTATATTTACCAAAGAAAATTAACCTTTTTTTAACTATTATTATATAATATTAATAATTATGGTGGAATTTCCGTTCTTGTATTGCATATCACGGCTATTATTTTCGCTGTCGTTTCAAAGACATAGCCGATGTTTTGCTTGGATTAAAAATCTAAACAAGAATATTGGAGGATATCATGACTAATTACAAAAAAAAAATTTCAATCTTTTTATTGGTAATATTTTGTCTGTTTTATCACAATTCTCTTAGCGCCTTTGAGGATCTATTCCATTTTAAATCCTCACAGAAAACGCAACCACTTGAAATAACTTACGATTTAATGGACAACAGTCGTCAGGGGAGAATATGTATATCTGGGGTTTCGCCCATGCGTATTTTGGATGACATAACGTCTTCGGTGAAAGCGTCGTATTCTCCGATGACTATTAGCAAACCAGAGCTCTCACAGCAATTGTACAAAACCTGCTTCTACAACGATTTTTTTCACGATAAATTATCGTCGTCTAACGATCACAGACCCTATAGGGTGATTTTATCCCTTGACGGAGGCGGAGTTCGCGGCATAATGCCAGCCATAATTTTAAAAAATTTACAGAGACGGCTGGGAAAAGATTTCAAATTCGATCTAATTGCTGGTACTTCGGTGGGAGCATTGGTAGGAACGGCTTTTTCGCTGGGGGAAATAAATATTTTCGTAGACGATTTTTCCGGCACCGCAGAAAAAATATTCACAAGAAACTGGAGTCGCTGGAATCCGTTAAATTGGTTTAGCAATACGCGGGGCTTTTCTGGACCAATTTACCAGAACGATACAAGAAAACGTGCGATAGAAAACTTCATTGGAATAGATGAAAATGAATCTATTTTTGAGGCAAAATCTTTAGAAAACAGATTACTTTTCCCATTTTATCTTCAGCAAAACGGCGAAGCTACTTTTTATAGGAATTACGATGACGTCCAAAACGCCGACATCCACAAGTATAAATTGCTGGACGCGTTGATGTCCACCACAGCTGCGCCGACATTTTTCAACCCGCACGTGTTCACTGTACTGAACGGCTGTAGATACGAGGGCATAGATGGCGGAGTATTCGCCAATAATCCTGCTGAAATCGCGTATAATGAGGCCAAGACATTGTTTCCCGACGATCGCATAATCTTATTTTCCATTGGAACTGGCACTCATAGTCACATCGACTACGGAAATTATTACACGGGCAAGGGAAAATTGTTTTGGGCGAAAAAATATTCGTCGGTGACGAATCATGCGATGGCATCCTGCACTCATAAATCTCTATCAAAGATGGCTGAAGCGGGAAAACTAGACTATTTTCGGGTAAATCCATCGCTGACAATGGATATTTATAATGCAACTGACGATATATCAGAGCCTAATATCAATGTTCTCAAAACCTATGCTCATAAGGCCATTACGAATGATAAGGAATATAGTTCATTTGTGGAAATGATGCAGACTTTGCAAAGCTCGAAAAATCATTATGACAGAAAAGATATGGTCTTTGGATTCGAGAATGCAGCTACGCCGAGTTATTTGTCCTCGGAGCCAGAGTATTCGTCTGCTGATGACGAGTAATGTCATTAGCTTTGTTCATAAATGGGACTGTTGAAGCTGAAAATCTGTCCTGTTCTGAGCTGTTGGTATTTCAGAACACTCAATTGCACCACAGCAACGTTTTAGGACAGATTTCAATGGTCCTTTTCCAAATCCATCGGATTGTAAGAAGCTCTAGATCGTATACTTGCATTTCACTCTCGAACGGCGGATTGAAAAAATGTTTTTTATATTATAAAATCTAGCGTTTTTGTTTGGGACAGAATTTTATGAGCAATAAAAATGAATCTAATATCTCTGAATTCGAAAAAATGAAGAAGGTGATAATTTCGTGTGTGGCCGGCAGTGCGCTTGAATGGTATGATTTTGCGATATATGGTTGTTTTGCGGTCACTATTGGAAAATTATTTTTTCCGTCCACCGATGCGTTTCAGCAAATAATTTATTCTTTCGGAGCGTTTGCCTCTGGACTCATCGCCAGGCCCATAGGAGCCGTGATGTTCGGCTACATCGGCGATGTTTTTGGTCGAAAAAAAGCACTGGTGATCTCGATTTACATGATGGCAGTGCCGACAGCAGCCATGGGGTTATTACCGACCTATGAATACATGGGCATGTGGGCCGGAATCGTTCTGACTCTCATTCGCATATTACAGGGACTAGCACTTGGAGGCGGATTCACCGGAACCATCGTCTTTTTATATGAACATTCTCGAGAAGATAAAAAAGCCACCTATTCCTGCTGGGCGCCGTTTAGTCTTGTGAGTGGTTTTGTCCTGGGATCTATTGTGGCAATGCTCATGTCATTTATCTGCAATGATCAGCAGCTAGAGGTCTGGGGCTGGAGAATTCCGTTTATTATTAGCGCGTTTGGCACTCTTGTTGCCGAGTACGTGAAAAATAAATTGGATGATCCAAAGGAATTTCTCGATTCTCAAAAAGAAGAAGCAGCAATTCCCCAAAAGCAAGGACTCCTCAAGAAATTGTTCAAGAATCACTGGAAGGGGTTGGTGATGATTACCCTGACAGACGTCTTGACCGCCTGCGGATATTTTCTGCTATCGGTTTTTTTCATCACCTATCTGGAGACAGTTCTGGATTTCGGCAAAAGAAACGCGCTCATTATCCAGACCATAAATATGATTTGCTTTGCTGTGTTTCTGATATTGTGTGGACAATGGGCAGATAAATTCGGCAGAAGACGTCAGATGCTGGCAGCCACCATTGCCATGATGATTCTGGCCTATCCGATTTTCGTACTCATAAGCTCAGGAATTTTTTGGAAGGCCATGCTCGGACAACTGGCGATTATATTCATATTTTCGGTGTATTATGCTCCGATTCCAGCTGCCATATGCTCTATGCTGCCCACAAAAGTGCGATTGGCTGGCGTTTCCATAGCCCATAACTTCGCCATGGCCGCGTTCGGAGCGTTTGCGTCGACCTGGGCCATGCAACTGATAAAAATAACCGGTAGTAAGACAATTCCGGCGTTGCTGTTTATTGTTACTGCTGGCATTACCGCTGTTGCACTTTATGTCTGGAAAGAAGGAAAAGACTACTGAAAATTATCTTGCACGCAGGCGTATTTTCATGTATCTTCCCTGCAGTGGAGAGTATTTTAGTTCGATTTTTTTGATTTTCCTTAGCAATGGCGAAAAAAATCAAAGAATTGTTGGATCTGAGAATTTTTTTCGTAGTTAGACTTGTGTTGTAGTTGTATATGAGGATCTGAGCAGTGAGTCTAATGAAATCAATTGCGAGAAAAAGTTATTTATGCGACGATCTCTTGAAGAAAAAAATGGATATAAATACGGATAGTACCACAGCATACATGGACAGATGGCCGAGCGGTTTAAGGCACCGGTCTTGAAAACCGGCAAGGGAGGAATCCCTTCGCGAGTTCAAATCTCGCTCTGTCCGCCAATCTATAGTTTTAAGCAATCCATACAAATCTTGTTTATAGTTAGACCCATGCTGATAATCAGGTGTTTTAGTCTTTTTATTATCTTTAAAAATCTTAAAACTTACGATTGCA
>JAITDB010000126.1 GCA_031282785.1 Holosporaceae bacterium | reverse complement strand
GAGCATCTGAAGCAGGTAGAGGCTCTGGTGAACAGTTGGATATCCGAGCATCTGGAAGTGCTTCATCGGAAAATGTCTCGGGATGAGGCGATAAATTCCGGCGCTACGGCTTTATTCGGAGAAAAATACGGAGATTCGGTGCGCACCATTTGCGTGGGTGGTTGTGTTGTGCATGAAGAAGAAAAATCTCGTTCAGGCTCAGGCATTTCGTTTGAATTGTGCGGCGGCACCCACGTTTCCAACACCTCTGAAATCGGACTCTTCAAGATTTTGTCCGAGGCCAGCATCGGGTCTGGTCTGAGAAGAATAGAGGCCATAACCTCCGAAAATATTCTGCATTATCTGGATGGTATCGAGGAATTGCTACGGAAATCAACACAGCAGCTGAAATGCACGTCGGCGGAGCTGCCTCAGAAAATTGCAGATTTGTCGGCGGAACTGAAAAAAAGAAATCAGGAAATCGCTTCCCAGAAGCAAAAAGCGGCCATTGCTGGTCTGACTTTGACGCATAAGTCAGACATGTCGGTTTTTTCTGCTCTCCTGGACGACTATGGCATGGAAGATCTGCGGGCGCTCTGCGATGTCCTGAAGGCGAAGCATTCCTGTAGTGCTATATGTCTTTTGGTCTCCCGAGATTCCGGCAGTGATAAAACCTACATGGCCGTAACCGTGAGTGCCGATCTGCAGTCACGATTCCAGGCCGGCAATATTCTGAAAATAGGTCTGGAAGTGCTCGGCGGAAAAGGAGGCGGCGGAGCGGCGTTTGCACAGGGCGGAGGAAATTCACAATCCAAAGCGGAAGTGGCTCTGGTAGCAATGCTGTCGGCCATCTGATGAAATGGAATTAATTATGGAGCACACACTTAGGTAATAGAAGACGAAGTCGAACCTGATAATGAGGATTTAATCGTGGAGCACACTGTCAACGAAGAAGAAGACGGAGTCAGAGCCGATAGAATCGTCAGAAATTTGTGTAAAGACCTGAGCTATATATTTCTGCAAAAAATTTTTCGCACCAAGAAAGTAAAGGTCAACGGAAAAAAAGTGGCCGGTTCGGATCGACTGCATGTCGGCGACGTCATAAAAATTTTTGGCGTCTCCCCTACCCCAGACGAAAAAAAATCTGTGCCGCCGGATCCAAAATCCGATTCTGGGAAAAAATTGCTACAGCAATTCGAATCCATGATAATTTTCGAAAACGATGACCTCGTGGCTATCAACAAGCCTCCGCGATTGGCGGTGCAGTTGGGAACGAGGGTGAGCATCTGCGTTGAGACATTTCTGAAGGTATACCAAGTCCACAGACAGTGCGAATGTCGGCTGGTGCATCGTATCGATAAAGATACGTCCGGAGTCCTGCTTATCGCGAAAAATCAGATCATGGCGAGAAAATTGACGGAGCTGTTCCGGGAAAATAAAATCCAGAAAACGTATCTTGCTGTGGTGGACGCATCTAATCGCAGATTTTCGGAAGCAGAGGAAGGAAGCATCGATAATTTCCTCACCAACGAACGCGGAGTCAATTTGCGTGCCGTAACTCGCTATCGCTGCCGGAAATCGACGGAGCAATACGCTCTGCTAGAGCTCAAGCCGTCCACCGGACGCAAGCATCAGCTGAGAATTCACTGCGCGATGGTTCTCAATGCCCCCATACTGGGCGACGAAAAATACAACCGAGATCTAAAACACAAAAAATTATTTTTGCACGCTCAAAGAGTGTCCATAAAAGAACTCCAGCTGGATATCAGTGCTCCGATTCCGCAGTATTTCGAGGAATTTCTGTGCTTGCAGCACCTGCGCTAATGCTGTGCTTGCAGCACCTGCACTAATGCTATCGCTACCAACGGCACCGTATGCGAGCTATATCTGAAATTCAAAGCTGAATCTAGAAGATTACGTAACCGCTGTACGAGCAGCGTGACTCCATCAATGGGTGCAGGTGTCACACCTGCCAAAATACTAGTTCTTTCAGTGCAACACGACTTTGGCGAGAGTCACGACGGTCACGGTCGCGGCTCCGTGTTTTTTTAGCACGCGTGAGCACTCGTTGACAGTGGCGCCAGTGGTAAAAACATCGTCTATCAGCACGATCTTTTTGTTTTGCAGCAGCTGAGCGTAATTTCTATTTATTCCGAAGGAGCCAATGACATTGATCTGGCGTCTTTCCCGCGTTAATCCCTCCTGCTGCGGAGTTTGTTTCGATTTTTGCAGGATCCGAGGCTCATAGGACACGTTTCCATACCGAGCAATCTCTCTCGCCAGCAATTCCGACTGATTGTACTTTCTCTTGAGTAGCTTGCGAAAATGTATGGGAACCAGGAATCACCAAATCGGCAGATCGCACATATTCCTCGGATACCCGGTACATCCAACTGGCGAATTGCGGACACAAGTATGTAGAATCCATGTGTTTGAAGCGCAAAATCATGCTTTTGGAAAAATCATCGTACTGAAAAACAGAGAAAGCCTTGTCAAAAAAAGGTTTTTTGAGAGCGCAACTAGCGCAAATTTCCGCGATATCTAACTCAAATGGAGTACCGCAAATCCTGCATTTGGGATCAGATATCCACACGATCTTGCTCCAGCATTCAGTGCATAGCCCCACCGATTCTACAAATCCGTTGCATCCCTCGCATTTTAGCGGGAAAAATATATCTTCGATGCTAACCAATAGGTTTTTTATTTTGTGCGAAATATTCATATATTTTTAAGTCTTGGAAATCTAATATAATTACATGGAATATTCTATAGGGTGATTATGAATTTTTCGCTAAATCTGTTGGGTACAGAAATTCCCAAACTGCATTATGTAGGCTCAGTAGAGAGTGCATGTGCAATCGCTTTTGCAATGACAATTGTAATTATTGTGGCTTTTTTTCTCTCCAAAAAATTTATCAACATCGAATTTGATAAGCTAAAAGACCTCATCGATTGTAAATTTGATCAATTTTATTATTTTGGCATCTGGAATTGTATTATCGGCGCTGGTGGTGGTCATTGGCGTAGCAGCTTTTGGATTGGCGTTGCGTTCCTTCATTCAAGACGCCGATAAAGTCTGTGATTCCTATCTGCGATTAATGCTTATATTTTCCAGCTTGATGATCACTAGCTATACCATTGCAGCTCCTAATCATCCCAATCTCGGATTGCTAAAACTTTCTCTGGAGGAAGGAGGAAAGTTATATAATGCATTCATGCGTATATTATCCCTGTCCTATGTAGTAACGGTGGCGATTTATCCGCTGATATCAATCATTGCCAACAAAAAAGCTATGTTGCTCTGGGAACATATATTAAGATAATAATCGACCATTGTATCCTATCCTTTTTTCATAAAAAAAGACAGCGTATCTTCTGATGGAGCAGGAAACTGATATGTTATGGAACTATTGGACCAGATTGATCTAGCGTGCGAAGGCATAACTAAACTATGTTCTATAGGTAATGCTTTTGCGCTCAGTAATCGATATAAATGTATATCAATCATTATTTCCCAGCGTTGCTGGAATAATTTCATGCTATTTCCATTCAGATCATAGTGCCATTTCCCTTCTATTAGCTGAGGTTGCCTTGGATCTATATACAAGCGAGCTTCGCTGGTCAAATGTCTAATGTTTGCTCGTTCGTTATCATTGAGGCTAAAGATATCGCCGCGGTTTGACGTTATTTCTTTAGCTTTTTTCTGGAGATTTAGGATCATCTGCAG
>JAITDB010000071.1 GCA_031282785.1 Holosporaceae bacterium | reverse complement strand
TACATTTGCAATGGGGTAATATCTTTCATTTTTGCCTGGCTCAAATTCTTCTGCATATTCTTTTGCAATGATAGTTCGTGTAGACTTATCACCAAGATAGTATTTATACTCGTGTATCCGAGTGAAATCGTAGTTGCAGGGATAATTCACAACAGAATTGCTCTGATAAAATTCCTTGTTATGCGTTTCAAATTTAAAATTTACACTGCGATAGGGTAATTGTCCGAATCGGTAATCGAAAAATTCGTCAATGGAGCCGGTGTGAAATATTTTTACGTTATTGCGAATCATAGAGGAAAAAGCCATCTCGTCTTTATGGTCAATTCCTTTGAACGGACGATTCAACACAAGCTCAATATTCGGATGATCAAGCATTTTTTCGATCATTTTTGTATAGCCATTCTGAGGAATTCCCTGATATTTATCCTGAAAATAGCGATTATCCCTGCTTATATAAATTGGGACACGAGCCGTCACAGCACTGTCTGGAATCTGTCCCCATTGCTTTTGGCTATATTCCTGAAAAATTTTTTCATAGACATAAATAGCGAGAAATTTTAAATCGTTGTCCTCCTGCTGCAGAAAATCCGAAATTGCAATTTTTTTGCCGTAGGAAAAGATCACCAGCAATTTTTTTTCAAGCCTCCGAGCCAATGACTGCGGCAAAACATCGTGCAGAGTATTAATGTTAAACGGAATTGTCGTTTCAGTTCCATCGATTAATGCCACAACCTTGTGCATGTATGTATTAAAATCCGTAAATCGCTGTAGGAAATTCCAAATTTTTTCGTTGTTGGTATGAAAGATGTGCGAACCATATTTGTGAATGCAGATTCCATTTCCATCGATATAATCGTAGCAATTTCCTGCTATGTGGTCCTTTTTATCAACAATCAGGACCTTCTCTCCGGATTCTGCCACGAGCCGAGCTATTACTGCTCCTGATATTCCAGCTCCAATTACTAAATTATCTGTAGCAATCATGCTTTTCTCTATTGTTTTCTTATGGTTCAAAAAAAAATCTGTAACTTAGTTTATTTCACCCAAAAAACTTACTACAAACGCATAAATATAACAAATGTTTTTATTTGTATTTACAAGAAATAAGATATTTTCAAAAGCTATCTAAAATCTCAGCCTTTGATTAATTTTTATTAGAAAATTCTCTGGAACTGAATAATTTTTCCAGATCTTTTTTGTCCACATTGGTGTCAAGTTTGCAATTGCTGTCGTTGACTTTTTCCATTAGTTTTTCGATCAGGAGATCCGACAATTTTTCGATCAGCTGATTTTTTTGCTTAGCAATTTCTGCTTCCAACTGAGCTTTCATAGAAGTTTCATATCTTTCCATGATGCTTCGCATTAATTTTTCGTTTTCTTCGTACATTAGCCTGATTTTTTTTTCGGTTTTGAGTTTATTGGCCTCTATGAGGGCTTCGGTCTCGCTTTTTTTCAGATGAGCCTGCTGCAAGGACGCATAGGCTGCGTCTTTGAGAGCCTCGGCATCGGCGATTTTCTTTTTGACCGTCTCGATGTGTTCATCCAATTTTTTTGCCAGCAGCGGATAGATCTTCTTCCAAAATATCCAGACGAATCCCAGGAATGATATGAGTACGGTTAATTCAGGCGTCATGTTTTTTCTTTATTGTTTGGTATCGTTTCGATCAGGGAGCAGGATATTCCTCTCAGAGCCGCGTCCAGTAGAGACTCATCGATATGTGTAGCCACTTCCTGAAACGCCTTTTCAGCAGATTCCGTTAGCGTTGCCGACGCCAATTTGGATCTCTTGGAAAACATTTCGTGCAAATTGCTTTTTTCCCGAATGCTCTTCTCCCGAAACGAAGACATAAGCTCCGACTCGGCAGTATAAGACTCCAAAAGAGCGTTTTCCAGAGCATTGCTGGACTCCTTCTGCAATTTTTCCGCCTCACTCTTGAGCTTAGTAGCGGTTTTCAAGAGATTATCCACATGCTGCATCCGATTTCCCAGAGTCTCTTCCAGTCCCGGAGTCACCACCGTCGATATAAAAAGATAAACCACAAGAAAACCAATGACTATCCAGAAAATCTGCGAGGCATAGGTCTCTATTGCTAGCTGCGGCAACGTATCACCATGAATTATTTTTTATTTGAATAAAATCAGCAGAGCCACAAGAAGCGCAAACAGCGCAATGGACTCCGTCAATGCGAATCCCAACATTCCCATAAAGCGAACTTTCTCTTCCGCCTCTGGATTTCTTGATACGGAACTAATCCAGGTGGAAAATAGCCCCCCCATGGCGTGTCCGACTCCATATAGTGTCAAAACCGCGATTGCTGCACCAATCATACGAGCTGCTTCTGTCGACATAAGTTCTCTCCATTAAAATACATCAGTGTAAATGTATAGCATCATTCAAATATACACAAGTCAATATTGTGAAGATATAGGCCTGCAATATGGATATGGCTATTTCAAATCCCGTTAGAACAGTGTTAACCAAAATCGGAGCTACTCCAAATACTCCGAGCATCACCGCAAAACCCGCAAAAACCTTCATCATGGTGTGACCTGCCATCATATTGGCAAAAAGTCGCACAGATAAACTAATCGGTCTCGATAAATAGGAAATAAGCTCGATGGGAACCAGTAAGGGCAATAAAAAATTCGGTAATCCTTTGGGCGTTAGAATTCCAAAAAATTTCATACCGTGTCTTACGAATCCTAAAACCGTTACGAACAGAAAAACAATCATCGCCAGCGTAAACGTAACAATTATATGACTGGTAAACGTAAACATATAGGGAATCATTCCCACTAAATTGCCGAATAATACGAAGAAAAATATGGAAAAGACAAAGGAAAAATATTTCTGTCCCCGAGGACCAACATTGTCGTTTATTAATCCGGCAACAAGATAGTAGCAGATTTCTCCAACAGCCTGCAGCCGATCAGGAATCAGTTTTTTACTGCGAATTCCGATCGAAAACAGCAAATAAATCATGACAACCGCCACCAATACGGCAAACGACGAATTCGTAAATGATAAATCAATTCCCGCGATCTTTATATTAAGAATCGGTTTTATTACAAATTGATGCAATGGATCCAGCATAAAATCAACCATATTTTTAGAAAATTGTCGCCCACGGCAACGTTTTATACCAGTTTCATTGCCAAAATATCCATGATATGCTGCCAGATCACCTGGAAATAAATACCATTCAAGATACTCAAAATGAAAACTGATATTATAGCAATCTCATTATCATACAAACGACGATAATTAGCAATTGAAACGAAATAAAAAAGTCGAAAATCGATGCACAAAAACATTTCCAAGTCCGGCGAGCTACCGGAGGCGTTAATGCTATCACTACCATCTAAATTGTATGTGTGCTTACTAAACTAGATATAGCAGATTATGCAACTGCCATCCGAGTGGCAAACTCCCGGAAACAAGTTCAACACTTTGTTGGCATTACTTCATTAATGAGTGCAGGTGCCACACCTGCTATTTTGTTGGTGTGCGGAAAATAAATTAATTTTCTTGACATTTTATATTCTTTACACTACATTGATTCCATAGTCAAAGTAAGCGGAGGGAACAAATATGAAAAAATATTTTTCTATAATCTTGCCAAACGTTTTGTTTTTCAGAGGATTGAGCAAATATTCTAGAATAATTCAAGAATTAAACATATTACCGAATTTTGTCCTAAAGCATTGGAAAAGGCCGCAGGCGATTGTCGGCAATGGCTTGCTCTTTTTGACTTTTATGGACGAAGCCTGATGTTGATAGATATTAAATATATAAAGAAAGGAAAAAACGATGTTAAATGGCAAAAAATATCTAATACTAAGTATTTTATTGGGATTATGTAATCCTGTTGTTGCGGTAAACGAGACTATTCTTGCAAATACTTTTCCCAACGTTGCTTTGAATAACGAAAGTTGGAAAGGAGCGCTTATAAACATAGCAATTATGAATACGGAAACAGCCTATGACGCTGCCAACGAGCTTAATTATTTGCGAGAAACTTTTTCCTCTCCTGATGCGGTAAAAGCAGCTGTTCTTAATAATATTAAGGATTTTAATCCTTTTGCTCTAGAACCAAGCGTATCGGATATCGAAACTGTTGGCATTATAATGGGCTATAAAAAATTAGAAAAAATTGATAATGCATTATATAATCAGTTAGCTCAGATTTTTTCAAATCCAATACTTTTTCGGAGAGAATATTACACGCCTCTTTTGGTAGCATTAGAGAAAAAAAATATTACTGTTGCAGAAGCTCTCATCGAAATAAATGCAGAAATAAATACGGCTACTAAGGCAACTGGCACACCACTCTGTCTTGCTATAGAAAGAGGAATACCTATTATCGCACAGCGTTTAATCGATAAAGGAGCTGATATCAATGCAGGGAATCCGCTTTGTCTTGCCATAGAAGAAGAAATGTATGATGTCGCAAGGTACTTAATCGATAAAGATGTGGATGTAAAAGCAGGAGAACCAGTTCGTCTTGCCGTAGAAAAAGGAGCTGATATCAACGCAGGAAATCCTCTCTGTATCGCCATAAAAAAGAAAAGTAATGTTGGTTCAAGAGTAGATTAGATTGATTTTCTAGCCCAATAAGGTAGGATATATCAATGAAAAATAGATACATAAAAAATACCCATATTTCTGAATCCCAATTTAGGAAAATTTTACGCCT